>DAIOEY010000066.1:0-10035 GCA_036745995.1 Acidimicrobiales bacterium
TTCGCCATGGGTGCCACGTTGGTCGGCGAGGCTCTCCACGGTGGGTTCCGACCGATCGGATCGACGTTCTTCGTCTTCAGTGACTACATGCGTCCGGCGATTCGACTCGCCTCACTTAGTCACGCGGGCGTCCTGTTCGTCTTCACCCACGATTCGGTCGGCGTCGGAGAGGACGGACCCACCCATCAGCCCATCGAACATCTCATGGCCCTGCGTGCGATGCCGCGACTGCACGTCGTGCGCCCCACCGACGCCAATGAGACTCTCGACCTCGTCGAACAGTTCCTCACGGCCGACCGACCCCACACCACGGCTCTCGTCCTCTCGCGTCAGGACGTGCCGGTTTTGGCCGGACCCGACGCGGAGGCCTCGGCCGCGGGCGCTCGAAATGGTGGGTACGTGTTGCGCGAGGATCCGGACGCGGCCTTTACGTTGGTCGGGACCGGGTCGGAAGTCGCGCACTGCCTCGCCGCACACGATCAATTGCTCAGCAAGGGCATCGTGACGCGGGTCGTCGCGCTGCCGTGCTGGGCCTGCTTTGAAGAGCAGTCACCCGAGTATCGCGCGGCGGTCCTTCGTCGCACGATCCCTTCGGTGTCACTGGAAGCGGGAGCCACTTTAGGCTGGGCCAAATACGTCGACCAGGCACTGGGTATTGACTCGTTTGGCATGTCGGCGCCGGGCAATGTCGTCTTCGACTATTTCCACATCAATCCGGCGGCCCTTGTCGAGCACGTGGAGAACGGACTGGGAGGGTTGCGGTGACCAAGTTGGACACGCTGTACAACGAGTACGGACAGAGCCCCTGGATCGATAACATCCGCCGCGACTGGCTCAACGACGGAACCTTGGCGTCACTCGTCGAACAGGGCGTGCGCGGCGTGACCTCCAATCCTTCGATCTTTGCCAAGGCCCTCGCCACGTCGTCGGCCTACGACGGGTACCTGGACGGCGCTGAGTCAAAGGATCCGGAACGACTGTTCGAGACGCTGGCCGTCGCGGACGTGCGCGACGCCTGTGACGTGCTCTTGTCGGTACACTCAGATTCGAAACGCGAGTTTGAAGAGGGTGTCCGTCGCTACTGTGACGGCTTTGTCTCGCTCGAGGTGTCGCCGCGCCTCGCGCGTGACACCGCGGGCACCGTGCAAGCCGCCAAGCGACTCGCCGCTGAAGTGGGTCGCGAGAACCTGATGATCAAGATCCCGGCCACCAAGGAGGGACTGGGTGCCGTAAGCGAAGTCCTGGGCGCGGGCATCAACGTGAACGTCACACTGATCTTCTCGATCGACCGCTACGACGAGGTGCTGACGGCATGGATGGACGGACTCGAGCGTGCCGGCGCCCACGGTCACGACGTGTCGACCATCGCGAGCGTCGCCTCCTTCTTTGTCTCGCGCGTCGACGCGGCCGTCGACGCCCTGTTGCCAGACGGCGACACGCGCCGCGGCACCACCGCCAACGCCCAGGTCGCCAAGGCCTACCAGTTGTACCGAGAACGCATCGCGAGCGATCGCGCGACGACACTCTTGTCGCGCGGAGCCCAAGTCCAACGTCCGCTCTGGGCGTCGACGTCGACGAAGAATCCGACCTACTACGACTTGTTGTACGTGGACAACATCGTTGGTGACGAAACGGTGAACACGATGCCGGACCTGACGCTCGCGGCGGTGCTCGATCACGGCGATTTCTCCATTTCTCTGCTCGTTGACGCGCAGAGCACCGCGATGGCGGCGGCGGTACTCGACGGCCTCGGCGGGGACGTGTCGCTGGCGGCGGTGACCGAGCGGCTCGAGGTAGACGGCGTCGCGGCGTTCGCGTCGGCCTACGACGAACTCCTGGCCACGGTCGCTTCGAAGATTCAACCTTCGAGTTAGCCCGAACGTCGGTCCGGTTCTCCAAACGCCCGGCCTAGGATGCTTGCATGACGAGGCTCGCGATGTCTAACACCCATTCGGACTTGGTGGGAACGCCGCTGGGCGAACTCAGTGCACGGGCCTACGCCGTCGCTCGTGAGGCCCACGGACAGGTCGTCACGTACTCACCGAAGGTCTTCATCCCGCTCACGAAACTCTGTCGCGACCGCTGCGGCTACTGCACCTTCGCCCAGGCGCCGGCCCACGTCGCCTCGCCGTACCTGAGCCTCGACGAGGTCATGGCCATCGCACTTGCCGGCAAGGCCGCCGGATGCACCGAGGCGCTCTTCACGTTGGGCGAACGACCTGAGCTTCGCTACGACGAAGCAGCCCGTTGGCTCGCCGCGCGCGGCTATCAGTCGACCGTTGACTACGTCGCGAGCGCGGCGCAGATGGTGCTCGAAGGTACGGGGCTTCTCCCCCACGCCAACGCGGGAGCGCTCTACCGGCACGAACTCGAACAGTTGCGGTCCGTGAGCGCCTCCCAGGGCATGATGCTTGAGACCCTCGCCGACGTCGAAGCGCACCGTCTGGCGCCGGACAAGGATACCCAACGTCGGTTGGACACGATGCGCTTTGCCGGAGAGCTCAAGATCCCCTTCACGACGGGCCTGCTCGTGGGTATTGGTGAGTCGCGCCAGGACCGTCTGGACACGCTCGCGGCGATTGCCACGTCGCACGACGAGTTCGGACATGTCCAGGAGGTCATCATCCAGAACTTCGTGCCCAAGCCCCGCACCGCGATGGCCAACGCTCCCGGTGCGAGTGACGAAGAGTTCCACTGGACCATTGCCGCGGCACGACTGGTCCTGCCGACGGAGATCCATCTCCAGGCCCCTCCGAATCTGAGCGACGATCCGACGCGACTGCTCGACTTTGGCATTGATGACTTCGGCGGCATCTCGCCGGTGACGATCGATCACGTGAATCCGGAGCGGGCGTGGCCCGCGCTCGAGACGTTGGGGCGGGAATGCGACGAACGTGGATTTGTCTTGCTGCCACGTCTCACGATCTATCCGCGTTTCGTCGCGGACGCGACGGAGTTTCTCGATGAGAAGGTCCGCCCCGCGGTACTCGCCCACGCGGACTCGATGAATCTCAACCGGGCCGACGAATGGTATTCAGGCACCGACGTCACTCCCCCGCCGGCACCCACGACCCGTGCGACGACCGGCGAAGTGACGTCAATCCTTCGCGCGTACACTCCCGGCTTCGAATTCGATCGACACGACCTCGAGACGCTGTTCCGTGCGCGCGGCGCGGACGTGAACGCCGTCATCGAACTGGCCGACGACGTACGACGCCAACTGGTCGGTGAGCCCATCAGTTTTGTCATCAATCGCAACATCAACTACACCAACGTCTGCACCTTCAAGTGCAGGTTCTGCGCGTTCTCCAAGGGCCCGCTGTCGCTCAACCTTCGCGGTGATCCCTACCTCCTCAGCCTCGACGAGATCAGTCAGCGCGTTCGCGAGGCTGAAGAGCGTGGCGCAACCGAGGTCTGTCTGCAGGGTGGCATCCATCCAAATTTCGACGGTGACTACTACATCGACGTCGTCGCGGCTGTTCGTGCCGGCTCGCCGACGATCCACATCCACGCGTTCAGCGCACTCGAGGTGTTCGAAGGTGCACGCCGCTCCGAACAGGACCTTACGACCTACCTCACACGGCTGAAGGATGCGGGACTGAAGACGTTGCCGGGAACGGCGGCGGAGATCCTCGACGACGATGTGCGTAAGATTCTCTGCCCGGACAAGATCAATTCGGATCAATGGTTGGAAGTGCACCGTGCCGCGCACAGTGTCGGCCTTCGATCGAACATCACGATCATGTTCGGTGCCGTCGAGGGCGTCGAGAGTTGGGCCACCCACTTGTTGCGCACGCGCCAGTTGCAGCAAGAGACCGGTGGCTTCACCGAGTTCGTGCCGCTGCCCTTCGTGCACATGGCGACACCACTGTTCCTCAAGGGTCGAAGCCGACGAGGTCCGACGTTTCGTGAGGCTCTATTGATGCACGCCGTCGCCCGACTGCATTACGCCACACTGATCGACAACATCCAGGTCAGCTGGGTGAAGATGGGTGTCGAGGGTTCGCGTCGCATACTCCAGGCGGGCGCCAACGACCTGGGCGGCACGCTCATGGACGAGAACATCTCTCGTGCCGCCGGCGCCACGCACGGCCAGGAGATGGACGTGAACATGCTGCACGATCTGGTGGCGCCCCTCGGGCGCCCCCTGCACCAACGCAGCACGCTCTATCAGACCTTGTGAACGCCGACGAACTGGTCGAGCAGTTTCTCTCGGGTATCGGCACCCAAGCCGACCAGTCTCCCGAGCGAATCGAGATGTTGCGAATGCTCGCGACGCGCATCGTCCAACTGGCGGCGTTCGACCCCGACGACGGTGACCTTCGAGTCGCCGCGACGGTCCTGAACGAGTTGCTCACGGCGGCGAGCGTCTTTTCACCGTGGCGTGAACACCCAAAGTTGACGGTGTTCGGCTCGGCGCGCACGAAGCCTGACACTCCCCTCTACGAGATGGCTCGCGAACTGAGTCGAACGTTCGCCGACCGGGGCTGGCTCACCGTGTCGGGGGCGGGTCCGGGGATCATGGAAGCCGCAGCTTTGGGCGCGGGCATCGAGAACACCCTGGGCGTGAACATCACGTTGCCGTTCGAGCAGAGTTCGAACCCCTACGTCGACGCTGAGACAAGGCTGGTCGAGATGAAGTATTTCTTCACTCGCAAGGTTGCCCTGACCAAGGAGTCGATCGCCTTCGCCATCTTCCCCGGGGGTCTCGGGACGATGGATGAGGCCTTCGAGATTCTCACGCTCCTGCACACGGGCAAGAGCGATCCGGCCCCGGTCGTGCTCGTCGAGACCCCGGACGGGACCTACTGGAAACAGTGGCGCGCCTTCATCGACGACGCGCTGATCGCCAACGACTACGTGGACGCGATCGACTCTTGTCTCTTCAGCGTTTGCTATTCGATCGACGAGGTCGTCGCCGCGATCGAACACTTCTACTCGAACTACGTCCGATTCGAGACGAAGAACGGTCGCGGACGGATCGAGGCGCGTAAGCTACCGAGCGCCGAACAGTTGCGTGCTCTCAACGACCAGTTCCCCCAATTTGGCGCTGGATCAGGCTTTTCGTTCGAGGACGCTCGCTCGTTCACCTTCACGTTCGATGGGCGCAACTACGTCAGTCTGCGGATGTTGATCGACGTCGTCAACAGCTGGACCGCTTAGTCGGTTTCGACGCCTCGCAGCAGCATCTCCGCCTTCTGCAGACTACGGCGGACCTTGGAGAGTCGACGCTCGAGTTCCTTGGCCTCACCGGCGCCGTCGGTGCGCAGCTGATCGCGCAGCGCCGAGAAGATGACGTCGCTCACGCGACTCTCCAGAGAGGCGATTTCGTTGGCGAGATCGTCCAGCGACTCCATTAGTCGAGGGTGATGACGTTCAACTCATCGGCCGCGTACTGGGCCCGTAGGACCTTTTTGTCGAACTTGCCGACGCTGGTCTTGGGAATCGTCTCGAGGAACGTCCAACGCTCCGGGAGCCACCACTTGGCGACACGCTCGGAGAGAAACGACCGCAACTCCTCCGGGGTCGCTGACGCGTCGGGGCGCAACACGACGCAGCACAGTGGCCGCTCCTGCCACTTCTCGTCGGGCACGGCGACGACCGCCGCCTCGAAGACGGCCGGGTGGCCCATCATCGTCACCTCGAGTTCGACCGAGCTGATCCACTCCCCACCGGACTTGATGACGTCCTTCGTGCGGTCGCTGATGACCATGAAGCCCTCGGCGTCGAGGGTGCCGATGTCGCCGGTGCGTAGCCAGCCGTCGTGGAACTTGCCGGCGTCATCCTCGACGTCGTAGTAGGAAGCGGTGATCCACGGTCCGCGGATCTCGAACTCGCCGACGGTCTTTCCGTCGCGCTCGATGACCACCCCGTCGTGGTCGGTGATCCGCACCTCCACGCCGGCGACAACCCGTCCGGCCTTCACCCGGTAGTCAATCGCGAGCGCCTCGTCGGCACCGGCGGGCGGAATCGACACGGCCGCCAACGGACTCGTCTCGGTCATGCCCCAACCCTGGATCAGGTCCACGTGGTACTTGTCACGGAACACCTCGATCATGTGGCGCGGCACCGCGGAGCCACCGGCGAGGATCGCGCGAAGGCTCGACAGGTCCGCCTCCGGATTGCCTTCGGCGACGCGCAGCACGTCGTTCCAGACCGTGGGCACGCCGAGCGAGATCGTGGGGCGTAGCTCCTTGATCATCTTGATGATCGGTTCACCCTGGAGGAACATCTGGGGCATGATGAGCTCGACACCGGCGAAGAACGACGAGTACGGTGTGCCCCAGCCGTTCACGTGGAACATCGGAACGATCAGCAAGCAGCGGTCCTTCTCGCACAGCGCGATCGAGTTCGCCGTCGTCGAGGCCATCGAGTGCAGCCAGGTCGAGCGGTGCGAGTACACGACGCCCTTGGGATTGCCGGTCGTACCCGACGTGTAGCACATGATCGCGGCCGATCGTTCGTCGAGCTCGGGCCACACGAAGCCGGGACGCTCTGCGCCGAGCAGGGTCTCGTAGTCGAGGGTCGCGCCGAGCACGCCGCTCTCGTCGGGGCCGTTCACGATGATGTGCTCGACCGTCGGGATCTGGTCGCGCACCTTCGCGAGCAGTGGCATCAACGTGTGGTCCACGATGATGACCTTGTCCGCGCCGTGGTTGATGACGTAGGCCAGCTGTTCGGGAAAGAGACGGATGTTGAGGGTGTGCAGCACCGCGCCCATGCACGGCACCGCGATGTAGGCCTCCATGTGCGTCTGGTTGTTCCACATGAAGGTTCCCACGCGGTCGCCCGACTTCACGCCGAGGTTGGCGAGGGCGGCCGCCAGCTGCTCGGCGCGCTTGGAGACTTGGAAGAACGTCGCCTCGTTCACGCCCTCGGGGGTCACCGTCAGAATCTTCTTGTCGGAGTAGACCCACTCGCCGTGACGGATGATGTCGCTGATCAGCAGCGGCGCCTCTTGCATCGTGCTCTGCATGGTCCCCCTCTATGAACTACCTTCGACGATGCTACAAAGTAGCGCCCGGCTGTTGGCACCTACCAAGAGAGTCCGTAGGGTTCCACCGGCGAGGGCAGCACCGACGCACTGCCGCTCAGCACCGTGTCGATCGCCGCGGCGGCGCTTCGGCCCTCGGCGATGGCCCACACGATCAGACTCTGCCCGCGAACGGCGTCGCCGCAGGCGAAGACCGGCGTCGGTCCGGGATGGGCCTCGAGGCGCCAATTCCTGGCGACCGACAACGTGTTGCGAGGAGTGAGAAAGGGCTCGGTGGCGAGCTCCAGGCGATCGAGTTCGGGGCCAATGAAACCCGCGGCGATGAGGACCAGATCGACCGGTTCCACGACTACCTCGCCGGTGAGATTGTCACGCAGCACGATCTCCTGGAGATAGCCGTCGCCGCGGAACTCGAGCGTCTCGCTCGAGAACCGTCGTTCACCGCCTTCGTGGTGGGCGAACGAGCTCTTCAGGAGTCGTGCCATCGTGGGCCAGGGCTGATCTGCGGGTCGCTCCTGCGGCGGGCGGTCGAGGATCTCGATCTGGGTCACCGAGGCGGCTCCCTGGCGATGTGTCGTGCCGAGGCAGTCGGCGCCGGTGTCCCCGCCGCCGAGGATCACCACGCGCAAGCCGCGCGCGTCGATGAGCGATTCCTCGCCGTCTCGGACTGCCCGATTGGCGGCCTCGAGGTAGGTCATGGCGGGAAAGACGCCCACGAGGTCCGCGCCGGGCACGGCGAGGAGGCGTGGGATGGTCGAACCCACGGCGAGCAACACCGCGTCGAAGTTACGTTGCAGGTCCGCGAGGGGTGTCCCGCCGGCGCCCACGGCAACCTTGGTGTGGAACTTGACGCCCGATGCCTTCATCACGTCGACGCGACGGTCGAGGATCGTCTTTTCCATCTTGAACTCGGGGATGCCGTAGCGCAGGAGTCCGCCGATGGCGTCACTGCGTTCGTAGACCGCCACGGCGTGTCCGACGCTGCGCAACTGTGCCGCGGCGGCGAGGCCGGCCGGACCAGAACCGACGACCGCGACGCGTTTGCCACTCTCGGGACCGGTGGCGCGCGCCACGTCGAAACCGTTCGCGAACGCGTGCTCGGCGACTTCGTACTCGATGCGTTCGATCGTCACCGGATCGCTCGCGATACCGAGCACGCAGGCCGACTCGCACGGTGCGGGACACAGACGTCCGGTGAATTCGGGAAAGTTGTTCGTGCCGAAGAGCTGCTCCGCGGCGAGTTCCCACTTCGTCTTGTAGGCGAGGTCGTTGAAGACCGGAATGCGGTTGCCCAACGGGCAGCCCTGCATGCAGAAGGGGATGCCGCAGTCCATACAACGCGCACCCTGCTGCGCGACGTCCTCGTCGCTCTGGGGCTCGTAGACCTCGCGCCAGTCGCGCAGTCGAACGGGTACCGCACGGTACTTCGGACCCTGACGATCGAACTCGAGGAAACCGGTGGTCTTACCCATTGCGCAGCTCGTCACGAACGCGCTGGTACTCGGAGGTCTCGATACGTACGAAGGCCATCCGCGCGTGACGCCAGTCGTCGAGAAGCTCGCCGGCCTTGGCGGAGTGGGTCTCGTCGGCGAACCGCTCGAGCACGCCGATCAGTCGCTCCTCGTCATCGAACTCGAGCGGATCGATCTCGTACACACCCGCGCTCAGATGGTCGTGCACCTTCTGATCGGGGTCGTAGAGGTACAGGGTCCCTCCCGACATCCCGGCGCAGAGGTTTCGCCCGACGTCGCCCAGAATCACCACCACGCCACCGGTCATGTACTCCGCCGCGTGGTCCCCCGTTCCCTCGACGACGATCGTGGCGCCGGAGTTGCGCACGCCACAGCGCTCGCCCACCACGCCGCTGATGAAGATCTCACCGCCGGTCGCGCCGTAGCCAATGACGTTGCCCGCGATGATGTTCTCGTCGCTGGCGAACGTCGACGCGTCGAAGGCACGGATGATGATGCGTCCACCCGAGAGTCCCTTGCCCGCGTAGTCGTTCGCGTCGCCGGTCAGTCGAATGGTCACGCCCGCGGGCAGGAACGCACCTAAGCTCTGCCCCGAGGATCCTTCGAATTCGAGCTGGATGAGGTCCGCGGGCAAGGTCGCCGCGCCGATCGCGCGGGTGATGGCGCTGCCGGTGAGCGTCCCCACCGCGCGATGCACGTTCGAGATCGGCGACGAGAACGTGAAGGGCTCGCCCTTCAGCGCGGCCGAGCGTGCGCCGTCGAGGAACGTCCAGTCGAGCGCGCCGTCGAGTCCGTGATCCTGTTTCGTGCTTTGGCGGCGCTGATCAGGGTCGACGCGGTGCAGCAACGCACCGAGGTCGAGGTCACTGCGCGCGTCGCTCAGATCCTCGACACTGAGGCGTGACGTGTCGCCCACCAATTCGTCGATGGTGCGTGCGCCGAGCAGCGCCAGGTACTCGCGCACCTCTTGGGCGATGAACTCGAAGAAGTTCTCGACGAATTCGGGCTTGCCGGTGAACCGCTCTCGCAGGACCGGATTCTGGGTCGCGATCCCGACGGGACAGGTGTCGAGGTGACAGACGCGCATCATCACGCAACCGGCGACCACCAGCGGCGCGGTGGCGAAGCCGAACTCCTCGGCGCCGAGCAGAGCGGCGATCACGACGTCGCGCCCGGTCTTCAACTGACCATCGACCTGCAGGACGACACGATTGCGAAGGCCGTTCGCCGCGAGCGTCTGATGAGCTTCGGAGAGACCGATCTCCCACGGCGTGCCCGCGTGCTTGAGCGACGTCAACGGCGCCGCGCCGGTACCACCGTCGTGGCCCGAGATGAGGATCACGTCGGCGTGCGCCTTGGCAACGCCCGCCGCGATCGTGCCGACGCCCTGCTCGCTCACGAGCTTCACGTTGATGCGGGCCTGGTCGTTCGCGTTCTTCAAGTCGTAGATGAGTTGGGCGAGGTCCTCGATCGAGTAGATGTCGTGGTGCGGTGGCGGCGAGATGAGACCGACGCCGGGCGTCGAGTGCCGGGTCTTGGCTATCCACGGGTAGACCTTGGAGCCGGGCA
>DAIOEY010000067.1:0-9929 GCA_036745995.1 Acidimicrobiales bacterium
GTGCCGTCGCCGGTCATGGCCACCAACTTCCCTCCCTCTTGCTCCTGCCTAATGAGCGCCATCTTGGCCTCGGGCGTCGCTTCAGCCAGGAAGTCGTCAACACCGGCTTCCTGGGCGATGGCCGCCGCCGTCAACGGGTTGTCGCCCGTGATCATGACCGTGCGAATACCCATCCGACGCATCTCGTCGAACTTCTCGCGGATACCCTGCTTCACGACGTCCTTCAATTCAACGACGCCCAGGATGTCGGGACCGTCGGCGACGACCAAGGGCGTCGAACCCGCGCGCGACACCCGCTCGACAATGGCGTCGAGGTCGGCGGGAGTCGCGCCACCCTGTTCGCGTGACCAGCGCTTCACCGATTCAGCCGCGCCCTTGCGAATCTGACGCTGCCCGACGTTCAGTCCCGACATGCGCGTCGTCGCGGTAAAGGGAATGAAGGCGTGATCTCCTTCGAGCTGGCGCTCGCGGATTTCGAATCGCTCCTTGGCGAGTATCACGATGGATCGTCCCTCGGGCGTCTCGTCGGCCAGGGATGCCAACTGGGCCACGTCGGCCACCTCTTGCTCGGTGTGCCCACCGACCGGAAAGAAGTTGGACGCCATGCGGTTGCCCAATGTGATGGTGCCGGTCTTGTCCAGCAGGAGCGTTTGTACGTCGCCGGCCGCCTCAACCGCGCGTCCACTCATTGCGAGCACGTTGCGCTGGACCAGGCGGTCCATACCGGCGATGCCGATGGCCGAGAGCAGTGCGCCGATCGTGGTCGGGATCAGGCACACCAGAAGCGCCACCAGGACCACGACCGAGACGGACGCGCCGGCGAAATTGGCGAACGGCACGAGCGTCACCACGACGGGAATGAAGACGATGGTGAGTACCGCCAGGAGAATGGTGAGCGCGATCTCATTGGGAGTCTTTTGACGATTGGCACCCTCCACGAGGGTGATCATGCGGTCGATGAAGGTCTGACCGCGTTCGGCGGTGATGCGCACGACGATGCGGTCGGACAGCACCTTGGTACCGCCCGTTACCGCTGAACGGTCACCACCGGACTCACGGATGACGGGGGCGGACTCACCCGTAATCGCCGATTCGTCAACCGAGGCAATTCCTTCGACGATCTCGCCGTCCGAGGGGATGACGTCGTTCGCCTCGCAGACCACCAAGTCACCCTTGGCCAGTGATGCGGCGGGAACCAGCTCCTCGCTCCCGTCCGGTCGGAGTCGACGTGCCTCGGTTTCTGAGCGCATCTTTCGCAAGGTCTCGGCCTGGGCCTTGCCCCGCCCCTCCGCCATGGCCTCGGCGAAGTTGGCGAAGATCACGGTCAGAAAGAGCCAGATCGTGATCGACCACGTGAAGATACCGGGGTGGGCAATCGCTTCGATGAGACTGATGATCGATCCCACGAGCACCACGAACATCACGGGGTTCCTCACCTGATTCATCGGATTCAATTTGGTGATGGAGTCCTTCAGCGCCTGGCGCATGATCGCCGCGTCGAAGAGACCGCGGGACTGCGCCACGCCGTGTCCGCCCGACTCGGCGGTCGGCGGGTTGATAACTGTTGTCATTAGAAGAACCTCACGTGGCTAAGTTGCTCGACGATGGGGCCGAGAGCGATGGCGGGGAAGAAGGTCAGCCCGCCGATGATCAGAATCACACCAATGGTGAGACCAACGAACATTCCGTTGTGGGTGCGGAATGTTCCGAGGGACTCGGGTACCACGTCCTTCGCCGCCAGGACGCCTCCCAACGCAATGGCCGGAATCATGATGCCGAATCGTCCGATCAACATGTCGATGGCGCCGACGATGTTGTAGAAGGGGGTGTTGCCAGTGAGTCCTCCGAAGGCGGAACCGTTGTTGTTGCCCTGTGACGTCAATCCGTAGAGGATCTCGGAGAACCCGTGGGGCCCTGCGTTGAGCGGACCCGCTCGTCCGGCCGCGAGTGACACGGCGAGCGCCGTGAGCACCAGTACGGCAATCGGCATGACCAGCGCTCCGAGCCCAGCGAGCTTGACTTCTTTGGCCTGGATCTTTTTGCCGAGATACTCCGGTGTTCGTCCGATCATCAGCCCGCCGATGAAGACTGCGATGATCGCGTAGATCAGCAGGGTGTAGAGCCCAGTTCCGGTGCCACCCGGCGTCACCTCACCCATCATCATGCCGGTCAGCAGGCCCATGCCACCGATGGGGGTGAACGAGTCGTAGGCCGCGTCCGCCGAGCCCGTCGAGGTACTCGTCGAGGTGACACCGAAGAGCGCCGTCGATGTGTCACCGAAGCGAACCTCCTTACCCACCGTATTGCCAACAGTCGAGTGAATTCCCGCCGCCGCGACCGCCGGGTTGTTCTGGTGTTCGGCGAAGCTGGTGAATCCGACCCACACGCCGAAGAGGATCACGATGACTGACAAGAGCGCGACGCCGTGCTTGATGCTCCCCACCATCTTGCCAAAGGTGTAGGTCAAGGCGACGGGAATCGCGAGTATGAGGTACATCGAGAGGAAGTTGGTCAGACCCGTAGGATTCTCGAAGGTCGTGGCGGAGTTGGCGTTGAGGAATCCGCCGCCGTTGGTGCCGAGCTGCTTGATGGTTTCCATGAAACCGATCGGTCCGCGCGCGATCGTCTGGGTGACGCCGTTCAGCACGTCGTGGAAACTCGCCGTGCCGGCCAACGTCTGCACCGCGCCTTCGGCGACAAAGACGATGCCGAAGAAGAACGCGATCGGTACCAGGATGTAGAGCAGGCACCGCGTGATGTCAACCCAGAAGTTGCCGATGGTCGCAGAATTGCGTCGAGCGAAACCGCGCACCAAGACAATGGCGGCCGCGATGCCCACGGCCGGACTGACGAACTGCTGAACAGTTAGAGCGCCGATCTGGGAGAAGTACGACATCGTTGTCTCGCCGCCGTAGTTCTGCCAGTTGGTGTTCGTGACGAAGGAGGAGGCGGTGTTGAAGCTCAGCGCCCAACTCACGTTGCCTTGGTGTTGGGGATTGAGTGGTAACGAACCCTGGATGCGAAGAATCACGTAGGTGAAGGCGATGGAGACCGCGGAGAAGACGATCATCGCTCCGGCGTAGCGCTTCCACGTCTGTTCTTGCTTGGGGCTGGTCTTTAACAGGAGGTAAATGGGCCGCTCGATGAATCCCAGGAAGTGAACGCCGCCTTCGAAGACGGCGGCCATGTAGGAACCGAGGTAGCGCCACGTGACGCCGACCGCGACGACGAGCGCCACGAGAGTGAAGAAGAAGCCCATTTCAGAACTTCTCTGGCTTGAACATCGCGTAGCCGAGGTAGAGGAACATCACGACCGCGACGCCGAGGAGGATGATTTGGGTGAACGTCATACGCGGTCCAATGCCCAAATGAGACCAAGCATCGAAAGGGCGAACCCGATGATGCCCACTGCTATGTAGAAATCTGCCATGGACCGATTCTGCCGTGGCCGACCTTAACGGAATCTTAAAGAGTGGGGGACCTTCGTCATAATTTCTTAATTCGCCCAACCACCGAAATCTATTCGGTTTTCGTAGGATACTGAAGGAGTGCAACGACGATTCGTGGGTTCCATTGTCGGGGTCGTGTGTGTCGTAGCGCTCGGGGCGGCCCTCTTGCCGCTTCGTTCGCACATCAGCGTGTCGACCGCGGGGCTCGTCCTCGTCATCCCGGTAGTGATCGGTGCGGCACGTGGGGGCTTCTACGCAGGGATCGTGAGTGTCGCGGCGGGATTTCTCGTCTACGACTTCGAGTACGTGCCGCCGTACCGCACGTTGAACGTCGGCACGACCCAGAACTGGACGGCACTCGTTGTCTACGTCATCGTGATGTTGATGGTCGCTCGCGTCGTGGCCAGTCTGGACGCGGCGAGATCCGAAGCCCGCCGCGCCAACGAAGCCACGCGACGCCTGTACGACCTATCGGAGCTCTTGGTGGGGGACCGGCCCGTCGATGATCTCCTGAGGACCATTGTGCAGGCGGCCCACACGGTCTTTGGCGTCGCGGGCGTCTCGCTGCTGGTCCTGAAGGATGACCGTCTGCAAGTTGCTGCCTTCGCCGGCGAGCAACTGTCGGACGAAGAGCTCCGTCAACTCGATCCTCAGTCCGGACTACCGGTCAGCGTTGGCACGGCGCGCACGGATACTCAGCAACTGCGCACGATCGCGCTTTCCACTTCTGGTCAGCCCGTCGGCATTCTCGCGATGAGTGGTCTGCCCGTTTCCGACGCCGACCGGGCGGTACTTAACACGTTTGCCAACGACGCGGCCCTCGCGTTGGAGCGAGCCCAACTTCGTGAGCAGGCACTTCGTTCGCAATTGCTGGAAGAGGTGGATCGGCTCCGTCGCGGACTCATGGGCGCCGTCTCGCACGATTTGCGGACGCCGCTCTCGACGATCAAGGTCGCCTCATCGACATTGAGTTCTCATTCAGAGTCACTGTCAAAGGAACAGACCTTTGAGTTGCTGGAGTTGATCGAGATCGAGACCGACCGACTGACGCGACTCGTCACGAATTTGCTCGACATGACGCGCATCGAGGCCGGTGTTCTCACGATTTATCGCGTGCCGACGCGGGTACGCGACATCGTGCGCGACGCCGTCGACGCGCTCGGCCCGACACTGCAAGGTACGGACGTCAAGATTGACGTGCCGTCGAACCTTCCCGACGTGGACGTCGACGAAGTCCTCATTGGGCAAGTGCTCGCCAATTTGCTTGATAACGCGGTGCGCCACAATCCACCTAATAGCCTCGTAACCGTGACGGGAGAACTGAGAGCATCACGCATGGTCTTGTCGGTCGCCGACCAGGGACCCGGCATCGCGCCGGGCGACCGCGATGCCGTGTTCGACCGTTTCGCGCAATTCGACACCGGCGGTCGCGCCGGGCTGGGTCTCACTATTGCCAAGACGTTCGTTGAGGCACACGGCGAACGGATTTGGTATGAAACGCCACCCGGCGGTGGCGCACGGTTCGCCTTCTCGCTGCCGCTGGTCACCGATGCTTCGAAGGTGCACTGAGCGAGATGGCCAAGGTCTTGGTAATCGATGATGACGTCTCGCTCCTGCGCGCGATGCGTCTGGGCCTGCAGTCGGGCGGTCACGAGGTGACGACCGCTTCTAACGGAGAACAAGGAATCTCTCAGACGGCCCTCACGTCACCGGACGTCGTGATTCTCGACATCGGACTACCCGACATGGACGGACTACAGGTCTGCGAGCGGATCCGTCAGTGGAGTGACGTACCGATCATCATCCTCTCGGCGACCGGCTCGGACGTTCGAAAGATCGCCGCCCTGGACGGCGGGGCCAATGACTACGTAACGAAGCCCTTCAGCATGTTGGAACTGGAGGCGAGGATCCGCGCGGTGATCCGCACTCGGCGAACCGACGTGGACGAAGCGATGCCGTCGCCTCTGTTGCTCGGCAACCTCGAGCTCGACCTCGTGCATCGTGAGGCGCGTCTGGACGGAAGGAATCTCGAGCTGACCGCCAAGGAGTTCAAGGTGCTGGCCTTCCTCGCGCGCCACGAGGGACGCACGTGCACGCACCAGATGATCCTCGAGGCAGTCTGGGGGAGGGGCTACGCCCGTGAGGCCCAGTACGTGCACGCGTACGTCCACCGGCTGCGCCAAAAGCTCGACGATGAAGCGGGCGAACTCATTCAAACGACGCCGGGCGTCGGCTACAGCCTTCACGCGGGTGGCGACGTCGAATCAGGCGAGCGCCAGACGGCAACTGATGAGTAGCGAACGCGCCCTGGTGAGTCTGGCGACAAGCCCTGCGGGTCGGGAGTAGGTCAGTGGCGAGGGGCCAGCTGCGCGTCTATCTGGGCTCTGCTCCCGGGGTGGGCAAGACCTACAAGATGCTCGACGAGGGGTGGCGGCGACGCGAGCGTGGCACCGACGTCGTCATTGCCTACGTCGAGAGCCACGGTCGAGCCTTGACTGACGCACAGATCCGTGATCTGGAGATCGTGCCACGCGTCAAGCGCTCGTATCGCGGTACCGAGTTCGAAGAGATGGACCTCGACGCGGTGCTGGCACGCAAGCCCGAAGTTGCGCTCGTTGACGAGTTGGCGCACACCAACGTCACCGGGAGCGCGCACGAGAAACGCTGGCAGGACGTCGACACGCTTCTCGACGCCGGCATCAACGTCATCACGACCGTCAACATCCAGCACCTGGAGTCGGTGAACGACGTCGTCGAGAAGATCACCGGCATCAGCCAACAAGAGACCATTCCCGACGCGGTCGTGCGTCGCGCCGAGCAGATCGAACTGGTCGACATCACGCCCGAGGCCCTGCGGCGAAGGATGGCGCACGGCAACATCTACGCAGCCGACAAGGTGGACGCGTCGCTGTCGAACTACTTCCGGTCCGGCAATCTCACCGCACTTCGAGAACTGGCACTCTTGTGGTTGGCCGATCGCGTCGAGGATTCGCTCCAGCGCTACCTCGAAGAACACGACATCAACGCCACGTGGGAGACCCGCGAGCGGCTCGTCGTGGCCCTGATGGGCACCGAGGTGGACGAGGCGCTCTTGCGTCGCGCGGCGCGCATTGCGTCGCGCAGCGGTGCCGAACTCATCGCCGTGCACGTCGTGAACGCCGGCGATCCTCGGGGGCAAGCGGACATGACGCACGTGCGCGCCCTCGTCAGTGAACTCGACGGGCGGTTCGAGGAGATCGTTGACGACGACGTCGCCAGCGCGCTCGTAGCTTTCGCTCGTTCCGAACGCGGAACCCAGATCGTGATGGGTTCGAGTCGGCCACGTACGTGGAGGCACTTCACCAATGGCGTCGTGGAGAACGTCCTGCGTCGAGCACGCGACCTCGACGTTCATATCATCGCGGTCGGCGCCAAGCGTCCCGAGAAGAAGTCCCATCGACGCTCGAAGATGCAGTTCTCCCTTCGACGACAGCTGCTGGCGTTCGCCGTGATGGTTGTCGTTATGCCGGTGCTGAACCTCGCCTTGACCCAGATGCGGTCAAGTCTGTCGCTCTCGACGGTCTCGCTGGTCTATCTGATCGCCGTGCTGGCGCTGACCACCTTGGGTGGACCGGTGGTCGCGATCGTGGCGGCGCTCGCGGCGGCGGGCCTTCAGAACTTCTACTTCGTCAAACCCCTGCACACGTTGGCTGTCGCGCGACCCGACGACGTGGTCGCACTCGTCGCGTTCTTGCTGTTCGCCGTGCTGGCCAGTGTCGCGGTCAGTCGTTTCACCCAGCGATCCCGTGAGGCGGAACGGGCTCGGGCCGAGGCGGAGATTCTGGCCATCGCGGCCGCCACGGTGGGGACGACGCACGAGGATCTACTGCCACTGCTCGCTTCGCTGCGGGCGGTGTTCGACTTGGTGGCTGTCTCCCTGCTCACCCGCCAGGACGGACAGTGGATCCCCACGTTGGTCAGCGGAGCGACGGTCGAACCTTCCGAGTCCGACGCGCGATTCGAGATCGACGACGATCACGCGTTGGTGCTCTCGGACGCAAAGCTCGACGCCCAGGATCGCTTGCTCGTCGACGCCTTTGTCGGGCGCATGGCGTCGGGACTGCGTTTGCAGAACGTCCAGAGGGACGCGCGAGAGTTACAGGCGCGGGTCGAGGCCGACGCGTTGCGCATCGGACTCTTGCACGCGGTGTCGAACGATCTGCGCAAACCTCTCGCGGCCATCCAGGCCAACGTCGCCTCGCTGCAGCTCAACACCGTCGAGCGTGACCGTGAAGAGGAAGAGCAACTCTTGGATTCGATCGAGCACGACGTGTTGCGACTGACGCGATTGGTCGCCAACCTCGTTGACGCGGGTCGTCTGGAGGCGGGCGTCATCAGTCCGCGCTACGTCCGGGTGACGCTGCGAGATCTGGTGACCGCGGCGCTCAACTCGATTGACACTCGCGGACGCGTCGTCAATCTCGAGACGCCTGACGACACGGCCACGTTGATGACCGACACCAAACTCGCCGAGCGGATCATCGCCAACGTCGTGAGTAACGCGTGTCGCTTCGGTCCGATCGATCAACCCGTGCGAATCAACGCGGTGGTCTCCAACGCTGGTCTGGAACTGCTCGTCGTTGATCGCGGGTCGGGAATCCCCCGGGCGCAGCGAACCGCGATTCTCGAGCCCTTCCACCGCCTGGGTAATGAGCAGGCGGGCATCGGCTTGGGCCTCACTGTCGTGTCAGGTTTCGTGCAGTTGCTCGGTGGATCGCTTCGCTTTGAGGACACGCCGGGCGGAGGATTGACCGTCGTCATCGAACTGCCGAACGCCATCGAGGCGCGCAACGAGCCGGTCGACTCGTCGTCGCTCGCAGAAGGGCTCAGCGAGCCAGCGGCGGAATGAGGTCCACGTACGCTCGTTGCGTGGCGTACTCGAGGTGTTGCGCGGCGTCGAGCAGCACCGACTCCTGACCCCACGCCGCGAGCAGCTGGAGGCCCATGGGCAGGGCCGACGAATGCAAGCCGACCGGTACGGCGATACCCGGGATTCCGCAGAGATTGGCGATCGCGGCCTGGCGCATGTTGGGTCCATCGGCCGGTGACTGACCCGAAGGGAGGCTCACCCATGGATTGCTGAGCGGCGGCGCCGCGGTCGGAGTGCACGGCCACGCGATCAGGTCAACGCCGCCAAACGCGTCGGCGAGCGCCGCGCGCACCGCGGCTCGTACGCGGTCGGCGCGAGGAACGAATCGTGCTGGCGCGAGCATGCCCGCGAGCAACATCGCGCGGGTCGGTCGACTGAGGGTCGCCATCACGTCGGCCGACGGTGCGCTCGCTTCGGCGATGAGTCGTCCGAGTACGGCTGCGCCCACGAGTTCGAGATGCTCGATCTGCAGTTCGACGACGTTCCATTCGGCGTCGCGCAGTGCCGACTCACAGGCGACCGCGATTTCGGGATCCACGTCATCCCAGAAGGGCGTGCGCACCACGCCGACGCGTAGTGGCGCGCCGCTTGATGACGCGAGGGGCCGGTCCAACAACGCCTCGGCGAGAAACCGCGCGTCACCAGCGTCGCGGGCGATCACGCCGGGCGCGCTGAAGGTCGTCGACGCGCCGAAGTAACCGTCGTAGGGGACTGATCCGTAGGTGAGCTTCAGGCCCACGACGCCGCAGTAGGACGCCGGTAAGCGCGTGGACCCGGCGCTGTCACTCGCGAGGCTCCCGGCGACGAGCCGTGCCGAGACCGCGGCCGCTGAACCACCCGACGACCCGCCCGCGCACGTCGCGGGATTCCAGGGATTACCCATTGGTCCGTAGGCTGAGATGGCGCCCGTCGTACCCATCCCGAGCTCGTGCTGGTTGGCGATGCCGACGACGACCGCCCCGGCGTCGCGCAGACGGCGAAAGGGGCCCGACGCCGTCGCGGAGATCAAATCGCGCTCGCTGCCGTTGCGCGCTGCTCGCCACGGAAGCGCGAACATGTCCTTTACCGTGATGGGCACTCCGTACAAGGCACCGCGTGGCGCGTCGTGGAGCATCGCCATGCTCTCCTCTTCGAAGACGACTGGCGTCGAGTTGATTGGCCCGTCGCGTTCAACGATGCGCAACAATGTTGTCGAAATCAACTCGCTCGGATCGAGGTCGCCTCGCGCTATGGCGGCGGCCTGGTCGTGAAGGCTCAAGTCCTGGGGGTGACTCACGTGAGATCAGGGGCTCGACGAAGGTCAATGGCACGAGACGGGAAATCGTCGAGGTTGATACGGTCGAGCACACCGAGTCGCGTCATCGTGCTTACGTAGATCAGCTGCACGAAGGCAAGGTCGTCGTCATCAACGGCAATATGTGACTGACGATACATGGCATTGGCCCAGTTCTCAAAATCACCCATCACCGACCCTCGATCTCTTGGACGCCGTGTCAACAGTCACATTCAACAACACTTTGCCCAGCGGCGGCGCAACACCTTCACTTTGCGTCGGTGCCGAAATCCACTGG
>DAIOEY010000068.1:0-9796 GCA_036745995.1 Acidimicrobiales bacterium
ACGTGTAGAAGGATCCAGCCGAGGGCAGTCGGCGCGCGAACTGCACAACTGAATTGCCCACCAGCAGGCAGGCAACGAACGCTACGAGAAACGAGAGCGGCAATGCTGCTCCAGCTTGGGGTCCGGCTGCCGGCGCATTCAGCACGACGGCCAACACCGGTGCCATCGCCGCGGCGGACAGCGCGATCGCGTTCGGGATGCTTAGAACACCCTTTTCGAGCCGATGTGGTGACGCCGTTGCAGTTGATGGGATAGATACCTCGGCCATGAACTCCCCCTTTGCGCCTGCAGCGTCTGGTCGATCACTGCTAGCTTTGTTTATGCACTCTGATATATCAGAGTGCATCGCTAAGATACATTAGGTGGCCGGCGTCGTCAAGTACGACATTCAAGAACCCGTTGCCGGATAGCACTCCGGCCACGGCGAACAGGTACTTCACGGAAAGGTCGACGCGATGAACGTAAAACTGGACGAGGCTCCTACCGCAGAGCTGCGCGATAGCGACGCGGCCTACGCACTGCTGATGGAGCGCATCGTGGACCTCTCCCTACCCCCTGGCGCCGTCCTGCACGAGAAGTTTCTGGCCGCCGAACTCGGTTATGGACGCACTCCGGTACGCGAAGCGCTGGCCCGCTTGGCCGCCGACCGATTCGTCACCATCCTCCCGCGACGAGGCGTCATCGTCGCACCAATCACGTTTGAGGACGTCCTTGCCATGTTTGAAGCACGTGAGACCATCGAGTGCGGCGTTGCGTATATCGCTGCCACGCGGGTCAGTGAAGGCGACCTCGAGGAATTGAAGCGACTCGTCGCGGCCGCCGACGCGGCGAGGCTAACCGGTGACTACGAGCAGTTTCTACGTACCGATCACGCGGTGCACGCCTTCTTGGTTCACATGATCAAGAACCCTATTCTCCAAGAGGCGGCCGATCGCCTTCTCTCGCACAACTTGCGATTCTGGCGGCTGTATTGGCGTGATCGCCCAGCGCGCGCTGAGGCGATGCTCTCGCACACCCCATTGATCACGGCAATTGAAAGTCACGACTCGCGCACCGCCGAAGAGGCAATGCGCGACCACCTCCGCAACTCCTGCCAACTCGTCCAGTTGCTCTTCAATCGTTGAGGCAATGAATGACCGCACGTCTTGCGCGCAGTTATCTCTACGTCCCCGCAGACGCGACTGAACGTCTCGCATCAGCACCCCATCACATCGAGATGAAGAGAAAGGACGACGATGACGAACGTTGAAGGTTGGCGAGGGCGATTTTTCGAGGATTTCAATGTGGGTGATGTTTACCATCACGCGCTCGGTAGAACAGTCACCGAAACTGACAATTCCTGGTTCACTCTTCTCACTCAGAACACTGCGGCTATTCACTTCGACAAGCACTACGCCGCCCAAACTGAGTTCGGTCGCCCACTTGTGAACTCTACGTTCACGCTTGCACTCGTCACGGGCCAATCGGTCAGCGACGTCTCCCAGAACGTGATGGCCAATCTTGGTTGGGATCACGTGCGTCTTCCTCACCCACTCTTTGAAGGTGACACCTTGTATTCCAAGTCCGAAGTCTTGGAAGTCAGAAAGTCCGAGAGTCGGTCGAATGTCGGAGTCCTTACGGTGCGTACCACCGGCTTCAACCAGGATGGAATAGTCCTCATCGAATTCACTCGCACGCTCCTCGTCTATCGCCGTGGGCACGCACCGACGATTCCCGCGCCACTACCAAGATCGGACCAACACTGACCAACCCGCATCGTGCGCGGACTGACGAACGGACGAAGGCGTCACTCGCGGTGCGTGCACTTCGCAGCGGCATTCACCTGCGTTATCCCCAAGGAACAATCCTTCACAGCGACCGCGGATCGCACTTTCGGTTCAATGCGTTCGTTCGTTTTCTGCCCAACAACGGACTCGTCAACTCGATGGGACGAGCGGCGGTGGCTGGCGACAACGCCACCATGGCGTCGTTCAACTCGCTGCTACCGGACAACGCGCTCGACACTCGACACTCGACGCTGGGAAACGAGAGAGGACTTGCACCTGGCAGTCGTGACGTGGATCGAAGGGACCTATCACCGTTGACGTCGCCAACGCGCCCTCGTAAAGATGACACCGATTGCATTTGAAGAGCTTGACCTGGCGCGGTAAGCCATCCAAAATCTATAGACCCAACATCACCGGCTCGGTCGTCCCATCGCTAGTTGATGCTTTCAGAGTCTCTCATGCTCCGACCACTGCAGATCGGGGAAGTCGAGCGTGACGTAGGACCGTACAAGTTGCGCGGTCACGTACGGGTCCGAGGGGGTGCGGGCCCGTACGTGACCGACGATCACTGCGGCGGGCCCGCCGCGAGTCGCAGGGTGACGGTGGCGACGACGCCGTTCGAGTTGGCGTAGCCAATCGTGACCCGGTCGCCAACCTTGAGCATCGTTTCGTACTGACTCAACGCGACCACCGTGGAGACGGACTTTCCGTCAATGGACGTGATGGTGTCACCCACCGTCAGCGCGGAGGACGCGGCCGGCGACCGCGCGACGAGGCCCTCGATGACGATGCCAGTCGCGGCGCTGGGCGCTCCGGGGCCGAACTCGCCCGGAGAGGCGACGCCGTTGGGAACGACCTCGATGCCCAGGTAGGCGGTCGTTCCCACGTGCACCGTCGACGACGACGTGCCCTTTTCTATTGACTGGGCAATCGCGAGGGCGGTGTTGATGGGAATGGCGTAGGACTGCGCCGAAGTGGTTCCGTTCCGGTCGTAGCCGTAGAAGCCGCTGGAGGATCCCGCCGTATTGATACCAATGACCTTGCCCTTGGAGTTCACCAGAGGGCCCCCGGAGTCGCCCGGCAGGACGTTCGCGCTGGTCTCGATCATCCCGGTCAACTGCTCGCGCTGTGACGGGTTCGCCGGATCCGCCGCGGAGAGCGGCTGGTTGAGGGCCACGACGGCGCCGGCGGCGTAGCTCGGTGTCCCGCCCACTCCCCCGGCATTACCCACTCCCACCACCTGTTGGCCGGTGGCGATGGACGTCGAGTTACCCAGGGGGACGGTGGTGAGACCGGAGGCGTTCTTCAGCTGGAGAATCGCCACGTCGGCCGACGCGTCGTAGCCAACGACCGAAGCCTTGTAGAGCGTGTTCGTGGCGACGTCGCGCGCCGTGATCGACGTCGCGCCCTCGATCACGTGATTGTTCGTCAGGACGAGTCCGTTGGCCGAGATGACCATTCCGGTACCCGCGCCGGACGCTCCTTGGTAGGAGGTATTGGTCGTGATATCGACCAACCCCGGATCGACCGATTGAGCCAGTTTCGCCGCGACGGCGTTGGTCTGAGGCGTCGCGGACCCGGTCGGGGGAATCGTCGGTGCGCCGTTCCCGAAGTCGTCACCGGGCGAGCCAGCGCTAGGCAACAGTGGGCTCGCGATCATCGGGCTCGACGGGCGCACCACGAAGTGTCCGATGACAAAGCCCAGAGCACTGATAGCCAGCACCAGAGCGACGACCGTCACTACTCTGGCGAACGTCATCTTGGACGTACGAGGTTCGAAGGGCGGTGGCGCGACGTCCCCTGTTTCGTCGGGGCTGACTGCTTCGACCTCATCCATTGAGGACTCCTTTATTGATCTTGCACCACTGGAGGAATTCTGGACGTGTGGAATGAAGAGTCGATGTAGTTCGATTAAGAAGTCGTTAAGGCTTTGGACCTACGGCTCCATCCCTGAACGGCGCACTCGATCGATACTCAGGTTGAGCGACGTGGCCCTGGCGACGTCCGTTGAATCAGCGCGGGCCGATCGGTAGGCCGCGACGAGGTCGAGGATGGAGGAACGAATCGGTTGGCGGTCACTCGCCCGAGGGGCTCGCGCCAGAGATCGTTCTCACGACCGAACTTCGTCTACCGCGAGAAGGACCGGACACGTCCTCGCTCGCCCACGGCGGTACGTTGGGGATCATGGAAATGCCCACCGTCGCCGAAGCGGCACACCTGGTGCGAACCGGACAGTTCTCCGCCGTTGACTTAGCCGAGTTGTGCCTCGGAGCGATCGGCACGAGCAACACAGAACTGAACGCCTTCGTCCACCTCGACGCAGAACGCGCCTTGAAGATGGCGTCAGTCGTCGACGGCGTCGTGCGAGCCGGGCGTCAGGAGGGACTCGGACCGCTGGCCGGGGTTCCCTTCGGCGTGAAGGACCTCGAGGACTGTGCCGGCATGCCCACGACGAAAGGCTCGCGCTGGTTCGCGAACGGACCGGCGAAGACCGCGGACTCGATCCACGTCGCTCGGCTGCGAGCGGCCGGGGCGATTCCCCTCGGCAAGACGGCGACGCCGGAGTTCGGCGCGTGGGCCTACACGGCGAGTCCATTGCTCGGCGTCACCCGCAATCCGTGGAACACGGATCGCACGCCCGGTGGTTCCAGCGGCGGGTCCAGCGCCGCCGTCTCGTCGGGCATGGTGCCCTTCGCCACGGCGAGTGACGGGGGCGGGTCCATCCGCACGCCAGCCGCCTTCACTGGGCTCGTCGGTCTGCGCGCGACCTACGGTCGCATCCCGACGTTGGGCGACACCCACCTGGCCCAGAACGCGGTCGTCGGCTCGCTCACCACCACGGTCGCCGACACCGCCCTTCTGCTCGACGTCATGGCCGGCCCCGACGCGCGTGACCGGACGTGCCTACCCGCGCCGGCTCGCAGCTACGCGGACTCACTCGACCAGATCGACCTGTCGAGTCTGCGTGTCGCGTGGTCGAGCGACCTGGGCTTTGCGGTCGTCGATCCGCAGATTGCTTCCATCTGCGAACGCGCGGCGATGGACTTCGTCTCATCGACCGGCGCGCAACTGGTGGACCGGCCGATCCGTCTGGGCGACTACTCACTCACCTACGCGTACATCGAAGGCGTTGACAGGTTCGTCAATGTCGAACCCGCGCTGTACGAAGAGCGACTGAACGAGTTGGATCCTCTGAGTGCTGCGGGTTGGAGCCACTTGCGAACGCGAACGCTGCCCGAGGCGGCCGGCACCGAGTCCGATCGCCGCGCGCTCGTGACGCAGATCGCGGCGCTCTTCGAGGACATCGACCTTCTACTCACCCCCATGGCGTCCGTAGCGCCCTTCGCCGCGCAGGGTCCGATGCCCGAGCAGATCGGCTCCAGCCAGGTCCATCAGGGGATGACCGTTGTCCTCGGCTTCCTCGCGAGCCTCGTGAACCTTCCCTCGATCAGCCTCCCCGCGGGACTCACCGACGATGGTCTGCCGGTGGGGCTCCAGGTCGTCGGCCCCCGCTACCGAGAGGACCTGGTCCTTCCGGCGTCGGCTCGCTACGAGTCAGCGCGTCCATGGCCCCGACACAGTCCGCGTCATCGTTCATGAATCCGGTGATTTCTCCGTTCGACGTTGCTCTCGCGGTTGACCGTGGCGACGAGGGGTCATCGCGGCGGTCTCGATAACTACGACCGCAAGCCCGTGATCGAGAGATTCCGGGACGACAGGAACCGACGACACCGGCCCAAGGAAAATGTCCGATGAGCGATTGCGATTTCGGGGTTCTCGGAAGGGGTTGGTCGGCGAGCTCACTCGTGGACGGGCGCTGACTACTTGGCTTTAGAGATGTTCAGCTGCACGGCGGCGCGGATGAGGGCCTTCAGCGCCGGCGCGTCGATCTTGTCTCCTTCGTGAAAGTCAATGGCCCGCCGGACGTTGCCGTCGAGGCTGGAGTTGAACAAGCCAGAAGGGTCCTCCAGTGAGGCGCCTTTGGCGAAGGTCGTCTTGACGACTTCCTTGTAGATCTCACCGGTGCAGATCATGCCGTCGTGGTACCACACCGGAACCCCTCTCCACTTCCACTCCTCGACGACGTTGGGGTCGGCCTGCTTGATCAGAGCGCGGATCTTGGCGAGGGTCTCGCCGCGCCAGTCGCTGAACTCTTCAATTCTCGCGTCTATCAGTTGAGAAGGAGAATCACCACTTTGCGAGCCAGCTTTTGCCATGGACTTCAAGGTACACCACGGGTGCGGCGACGCCGGGTGCGTCGTTGCGCCGAACCGTCTGGCGATCTCAGGCGAGGCGCTCGGACGTTGCCGCAATGATCTGATCGAGTACTGACTGATCCGGCAGCGCCAATGAATCGAGCGACGGCAGTTCGCGAATTCGTCGGAAGGCTTGCTCGATGAACGGTCCTTCGATCACCGGACTGTGGCACGACGCGATCGTCGTGATGTCGAGACTCTGCGTCCGGTCCACGAACGCGCCGTACTTTGTCTCGTCGACCATCGAGAGCCACGGGCTCACCGCGCCCAACGCGAAGAGGGCCAGTCCATAGTCCCAGAACTCGCGGTCCAGGTCCGCGACCGCGGCGTACGGATCGGGCAGGGGCGTGGCGAAGGTGTCGACGGCCCAGTAGACGCGCGTCGTCGGGTCGTACAGTCCCCGCGTGGTGGGAGAGTCGAAGACCGGCGGCCGCAGCGCGTGCAACGTCCGGTCCCCCACGTCGATCGACTCGCCGTCCATCACCCAGCGGCATCGCTCGAGCGGGAAGTCGAAGCAGTTCGAGTGGCGTTCAATCATGGCCCAGTTGCACACGAGTTGCGCGTTGGGACACGCCGACAGCGCCTCGTCGAGATTCCCGATGTGATCGACGTCGTCGTGGGATATGAAGATCCAGCGAACGTCCTTCGGCTCGACGAGTGCGAACACGTCTTCCAGCCACCGCTCGCGATTCGCCGGCGTGCCCGTGTCGACGATCACGGGCTCCTTACCGAGGATGACCATCGAATTCAAGTGGACGAATAGCGGCTGTCCGAGCGCCGCCTGCACCTGATGGACGACGAAGGTGTCCTTCGCGACGCGCGTCGGTGGGATATGAATCGTTGGTGTGCGTGGTGCGAACGTCATGATGGCCCCCTCGAGCAAGTTTCGGTGCTGTCAACTCAGGTCTCGTTGGCTGGAGAGTCAACGGAGTTTCTAGCAGACGACGGCGCGCAGAGTCGTCCGTCGCACTGACCCACGCAACGCTGACGACCGATGCAGGACATTCCCACGTGAGGGCAACCCCGGCGCCGAGCGATCATCGAGCGAGCGCGACCCCTTGAGCTTGGATTGAGGACGTGGCATGCGCTGTCGGTGTCCGTGACCGGTACGTCGGACGAGAACAGAAGGTGAAGCGATCGTGCGTCGTCCGCCTCGCCTCGTCGCAATGATGAAGGATGGAGGGCACCACGGCGATGAGGAGACGACGATGACGGCGAAGATCGAACGACGGGCCCCGTTTCGTCACCTTGCACGCACGGTGACGCCGACGGTGGTCATCGTGATGCTGCTCGGTCTCGGAAGCCCGGTCGGCGCCGCCACGACTTCGTCGGTCGCGCTCAGCATCGCCGAGTACGCCCTGGCGACCGCGACGCACGACCGGCCCGCCCACGTCGTCACGGCGGCTGACGTCACCAATGCCGCAGGTATCAATACGGTGAACACCAAGAACCTCTACCTGCTGATCAACCTGGGCGACGTGTTCGGGTACTCGAGGCTCGTTCTCTTCTTCGATCAGAAGCCATTCACCGACGTCTGCGTCAACTTCCCCAACACGGTGGGTGGGGCCCCGGGGATCATCGCCTGCCCCCACCAGGCGCAGGGACTCTGGAACAGCCGTGCCGGCGCGCTGGGCGCGAGCGACCGAGCCGTCGCTGACGCCGCGGCGCGTGGCCACGCCGTCTCGGGCGCCGACGTCGTCGCAGCCGCCAAGATCTATCAGTCGAAACTGGTCCACAAGCCGACCTTCCGGGCGGGCCAAGGAGGCACAGTCACGTTCTCCACGCTGGTCGAGATGGGTGCCAACACGAAGTTCACGGTCAACAACTGCGTGAGACTTCCAAAGACCGCCTTCGGCATTCCGGTCGAAGTGGCGTGCTGAGCGTTGTACCGACATTGTCACTGCGCCACACCGGTCCGCCGGACAACGAATCGCGACGCTGCCTTCACCGACAATGAGGCGGAGTCGAAATTATTCTGCTACTCCTTGTGTGGCGCGATGAGGAACTTTTCCCCGGTCGCTTGCATTGAATAGACCGAGTACGCATCAGGCTGGAGGGCCTCGCGGAGCGAGACCTCCCTCGTGTAGCTAGAGGCAAAAGTGGATTCCAACCCGTCCGCCACGCGCTGACGTAGTCGCTGGAGCTTCTCAGGCTCGAGGCTTTGGAGGAAGGGGGTCAACAGCCAACCTCCGACGCCCCAGGCCATCCCGAAACTGCGCGTGAGTTCCGTCGGACCGCGGTCGAGGCCGCCGTAGATGTAGACCTGCTTGTGCGTCGTCGACCCGTACCGGCTGTACTCGCCCGCCCCGGACGAGGCGGCGGACTCCATGCACGTGAGGATCTGACTCGCCAGCCTCCCGCCGCCGATGGCATCGAACGCCAGCGTGGCCATGGTTTCCTGGAGAAGCGCAGTCAAGTCGCTCATGAACGTCGGCGACGACGAGTCGCACACGTTGAGCGCGCCGATGGCTCGAAGGAGAGCCTCCTGTTCGGGCTTTCGAACGATGCAGACGAGCGGCACCTGCTCTTCCGCACACAACTTGACAAGCATCTGGCCGAGATTCGAAGCGGCGGCGGTGTGGACGAGAGCGGTTCGTCCCTCGCGGCGCATCGTTTCGACCATCCCGAGTGCGGTCAGGGGGTTGACGAATGACGATGCTCCGACCCTCGCCGGTGTGCCCTCGGCCAGCACGAGGCACAGAGCCGCGTCGACGCAGCGGAACTGGGAGTACATTGCACCGCCCGCCACCGAGACGGTCCGGCCGACGAGCGCTTGTGCTTCAGGGGAGGTGCCCGCGGCAACCACCGTGCCGGCACCTTCGTTGCCCACCGGCAGCGACGTGCCGACTCGAGCGGCCATTGCCCTCATCGCCCCGTCGGGGATGTTCACCGTCACCACAGGACGATCGCTCGGACCACTGAGCACGGCGGTCTTGAGGTCCGCACCGGCCAGCAACAGACCCAGATCCGAGGGATTGATCGGCGATGCCTCAACGCGGATCACGACTTGATTCGGCTTCGGCGCCGGAACGGCAACGTCGACCAGCGACAGTTCGAGCACGCCCTCTGGTTTCACCAACGAGTGAATCGCCAGGCCAGTGTCCGGGATAGTCAATGCCATAGTGAAGACCTCTCTCTCATGGGTATCGGTGTGGTGCGGATGTCAAGACCATCGCTCTCGACGAGCGCTCACGCGACGGCGGACATGACGTCGTCGCCAATCAGGCGAACGTGATCCAGGTCCTTCATGTCGAGGACCTGCAGATAGAGCCTCGAGATACCGAGTTCTGCGAAGTGCCGGATCCGTTCCACCACCTGTGCGGGCGTGCCCGCCAGACCGACCTCCGACAACTCGGCGACGTCGCGCCCGATGTTGGACGCGCGCCGCGCCACTTCGGCCTCGTCTCGACCGCAGCAGACAACGAGTGCCGCGGATCGAAGGATGGACTGCGGGTCCCGGTCAATCGCCTCGCACGCACCATCGACGAGTTCGTACTGACGACGGCAGACCTCGTAGGGAGCGAAGGCGACGTTGAATTCGTCGGCGAAGGTGGCGGCGAGGCGCGGAGTGATCGTGCGACCCTTGCCGCCGACGATGATGGGCGGACGCGGCGTCTGGACCGGCTTGGGCAGCGCGGGACTCTTCGACAGCGAGTAGTGCCGACCGGAGAAGT
The DNA here is from genome assembly GCA_036745995.1 of Acidimicrobiales bacterium. Taxonomy (GTDB): domain Bacteria; phylum Actinomycetota; class Acidimicrobiia; order Acidimicrobiales; family RAAP-2; genus RAAP-2. Next base: position 9,697 of record DAIOEY010000068.1, read on the forward strand.
CAAAGGTGGCGCCGAGTTCCGTCGTCCACAGACCGGTGACGATCGCGAGCTGCTCCTCCAACTTCTCGAAGCGCTCGCCTATCGAAGGAAAGGGTATGCC
>DAIOEY010000069.1:0-3127 GCA_036745995.1 Acidimicrobiales bacterium
TGATCGTGCAGCCCGCCGCGGTGCCGTTGGCAGCGACGTACGAAAGTGCACCGGTGCCCGAACCGCCGCCCGTCGCGAGCGTCAAGGGCGTGCCGAGGGTGCCGCTCACGCTCGTCAGCGTGAGCGCGGCCTGCGCGGTGCCGGCGGCAGCGCTAAACGAAACTGAGGCGTCGATCCAACTCGCGCCGGCCGGGGCCGGTCCGCAGTCAGCGGTGGCGTTGGGGTCATTGCTGGGGAACGGCGTGGCGTTCAGTTCGCAAAGGAACATCGTGTACTTCGTGCCGTTCGCGAGTGTTGCGGGCACCGGAACCGTACCTCCGAGCACCGGAGCGAACAGCGTGGAGCCGTCGTAGCAGTCGTTGGAGATGGTGACGCCTGCGGCGCTGCCCGCTATTGGCGTCGTGCTGCCGGCGGCGAACCAGTTCACCTTGAGAAATGGGGTAGGAACGTTGCCGTAACCTCCCGAGACACACGACGCGGGTGGGGCCGCGGGAGCGGTGCCGAGCGCGAGAGCCTGGAACTGTTGGACGGCGTTGCTCCACCAGAAACCGTTGCTTCCGATCGCGTCACTGATCGTAAGGGTGCTTCCGGGTGGGCCCGTGGCAGTGGTCGCCGCGATGCTCGGCGCGTTGGGCGGCGTGGTCTCGCTCGCGTAGGTGAGCAGGTACTCGCCACCCGGGACTAGCGCCTGCGCGGCGGTCGCGACCGCCAAAGCGCAGCCGTAGACCCCGGCGTTGATCTGGGCCTGTGTGGGTGGGCACGCAGCTTTGGCGTCGGAAGCCGCGAACGTCGATGGCACCGCGAACGTGGCCAGTTCGCACGATCCCGCGGTTCCGGCCGGGCATCCCGTGTCAGTGGTACTCGGGGCGAACGTGCCCAGAGCACTGGTGTCGGCCTCGGACGCGAGGACGACGGACGACGCCCCGAGTGCGCCGAACATCGACGCCTCCACCGCGAACGCCGCGCTGGATGACGCGTTGCAGTCGACTGTCACCGTCGTGCTGCCGGCGGTGATCCCTACGATCAAGGAACCGACGACGGTACCGCTACCGGCGGAGACCTTCACGTTGCATGGCGCGCCAGCTCCTGACGCGTGCGCGATTGTTGCGCCCGACACGGCAGAACTCGGCAGCGCGATGAGACCCGTCAACAAGACGACGACTGCTGCCGCCGGTGCGAGGAAAGTCGTGGTCAGTGATCGAAACGACCGACCTGCGCGTGTGTATACCCTTGCGTTGCTCATCAACAATCAGCCTCCTGTTAACAGAGCGTCTCGAACAGACGTTCCTCGCCACCAAACAGTCCATTCTGACCTTCAATGAGAGAAGAAACAACACCATGGTCAAGAAAATTCTTTCTACAAGATCGTTGCCGACGTGATCGTCCTCGAGCTTGAGCGGCTACCACTACGAAAGGGTCAGCGATTCACCCGCTCGTTGGCGCGTGATCCGCGTCAGGACGCCTTGTCAATCCTGATGTCGCCCGAAACCGTGGAGATCTTGATGTAGACCTGCTCCTCGTCGCTCTTGGCGTCGCCCGCCGCGTCGAGATCGATGTTCGTTCCCATATCGCCGGACACGGTGTTCCCGTTCACGTCGACCGCGAGGCCACGCGCGACGCGCACGTGAACGTCGCCCGAGACGGCCTTCACTACGACCTTGCCCGGTTGCTCCGCCGACACGATTACGTCGCCCGACGCACTGATAATCTCGGTCCTGGCCGCAGATCCGAGGCACTCCACGTCGCCGGACGCACTGCGACAACTCAAGATGGCGCGTACGTGGCCAGTTCGCACGTCGCCCGAAGCGGTGCGCACCTCGAGGGTGTCGCACGGGTCCAACGTCACGACGTCGCCCGAGACGCTGGACACGCTCACGTCGCCGAGCGGCCCGATGATGGCCGTGTCGCCGGAAACCGTCGCCACGTCGAGAGCGGAATCGGACGGTACGACGACGTAAACGTCAAGGTCGGCGCCGCCGAAATCGAACCACGACCGTTTGTTCTTCATCGTTGGTCCGTGGGGTCGGGTGCCGCGATCTCCACGCTGCGTGTGGATTTCCAATTCGCCGCGACGTTCGTCAAAGACGATGGTCGCTTCGTCGAGGAGGTGCGCGAATTTCGATGAAGAGGCGCTGAAGGTGACTTCGAGCTTGTTGCCCGGCACTGATCGAACGGCGACGTCGCCACTGCGTGTGAAGATCTTTGCCCGGATCGGACCGGCGGGGGAAAACGTCTCGGTCCTCTCGAATTCAGATCGGCCACGCGACGAGGCGTTCTCGCCCCTTGAAGAAGTACCCCCGTTGAATTCGTTAACCATGATTCTTTCCTTTCGATGAATACTGACGACGATCCTTCTGGCGATCCGCGACGGAAAGTGGAACAACCGACCCATTGGCGCAAGCGTGAGGTCGTGTCGAGAGTGACGTTCGCCGCCACAGGTCTCAAAATTCAACGTGTCGCGTCGGACTCGGCGGTACGAGCCGCGAAGAGCGTTGCTCGGCGTGACATTTCGTAGGTAGGTCACCTGGCTCCCATTTTCCGTGGCTTAGGCGCGACCTCTGCCGCGCAGTTGACGTCGTCCTGAGACGAATGTTCCCGAAGGATCGCTTCGTACCGACCGCTCGAGGGAGCGGACGATCCACGAATTGACCGACGAACCAACGTCCGTCGCGAGGTGTTCGATACTTTCTTTGAGGTCGTCGCTCAAACGAAGGGCGATACGTGCGGAGTAGTCGCTCGTCGAGACGCTTTCGTCAGCCCTGGCCGGAGACAATCGCGAAAGGCGGACGTCGTCACCTTCGAACTCCAGCCGAAGCGGCGCGCCGTCATCGACGTTGAACTCCTGGACGATTAGATTCAACGACTCCAATAGGAGTTTTTGCAGAGCCGGCTCGACGGCGGCGCCGATGCGTTCGACAATGGCCGCAGTCTCGGTGTCAGCGAGCCCGGCGAGGTTCTTAAAGTCCTGACGGACGCTCTCGATGAAGTCTGATATCAACATGATGCGAATATAACATCATAGTAATATCACTGTCAAGTACTGACGCCGACAGCGTCTGCCGTACGTTGACTCGAGGGTCAGATGGTCGCCGCGAAGGTGCACGTCGTGCGTCACGAATGCGTCCTC
>DAIOEY010000069.1:3227-9693 GCA_036745995.1 Acidimicrobiales bacterium
TCAGTCCAGGGCCATTCGCGGGGTCGCGTCGAAGGTGCCGGGGAGCACGTCGAGACTGGGTCGCGAGTGAGTCTTCTTAGCACCGACCAACACGGCAATCACGATGCCAGCCATCGCCAAGAGGCCGACACTGAACTCGAACGCGGTCGTGTAGCCGTGGACCGCGCCCGCCTGCAACGTTGAGGGAGAAGCGAGGCGCGTCGTGAGGTACGCCGCCGTCGCCGATGCCGCGACGGTGTTGAGGAACGCCGTACCCAGTGCGCCGCCGATCTGTTGGGTCGTGTTGACGAGCGCGCTCGCGACGCCGGCGTGTTGGGGATCCACGCCGGCCAAGGACGTGCTGTTCATCGGGACGAACGTGAGTCCCATACCAACACTCATGAGAATCTCCGCGAGCAAGACGTGCGTCACGTACGTGCTGTGCACGCCGAGGCGGGTGAACCACGCCAACCCGATGGTGGCGATCGACAGACCAACGACCATCAGATTTCGCGGACCGACGCGGGGCAGGAATCGACTCGAAAGACTCGCGCCGAGGATGATGCCACCGGAGAACGGCAAGAAGGCGAATCCGGTTCGCAGCGCGCTGTAGTGCAGGGTGCCCTGAAGGAAGTAGGTGAGAAAGAGGAACGTGCCGAGCATTGCGCAGCCGATGAGCAAGGACGCGAGAAAGGCGCCACCGCGATTGCGGTTGAGGACCACGCTGAGGGGCAGCAGCGGGTGCTTCGATCGAAGTTCGATCGCGACGAACGCGCTGAGCATGACGGCGGCGCCACCGAGGAGCGAGAGTGTGAACAGTGATCCCCATCCGTGCGAGGCGACCATCGTGAATCCGTAGACGAGGAGGAACAGTCCGCTCGTCGAGGTGATCGCACCTGGGAGGTCGTAGCTCACGCGGGTGTCGGCGCGACTCTCCTTGATGACGCGCGACGCCGCGATCGCCGCGACCGCAGCGATTGGCACGTTGATGAGCAGCGTCCAGCGCCACGACGTGAACTGCGTCAAGAAGCCTCCGAGCACGAGTCCGACCGCGGCGCCGCTGCCGGCGATCGCTCCGTAGACGCCGAAGGCGCGGGCACGCTCGTGCGGTTCGGTGAACGTGACGGTGAGCAGCGACAGGGCGGCGGGGGCCATCAACGCGGCGAAACCTCCCTGAAGCGCTCGCGCGCCGAAGAGCATCGCGGAGTTCTGTGCCAGTCCACCCAGGGCCGAGGCGGCCCCGAAGCCCAACAAGCCCACGATGAACACTCGGCGGCGACCCCAGAAGTCGGCGATTCGCCCGCCCAGCAGCAGCAAGCTCCCAAAGGCGAGCGTGTAGGCACTCATGACCCACTGACGATTGGCGATCGAGATGTGTAACGCGTGCTGGGCCGAGGGCAGGGCCACGACCACCACCGAGGCGTCGAGCACGATCATGAGCTGGGCAATACCAATGATGGCGAGCGACCAGTACCGCTTCGGGTCCGGGAAGGGCCCTTTCGGGGGTGCCGTGGCCTCGAGTAGGTCTGTCTTCATTCGGTTCTCCATTTCAGAAATTGGTTACCAGAAAGCGAAATGTGGGCATATTGGCTGCAAATCTGCGTAATATGGACTCAGGAGCGCTTTAAGCGGAACCTCAGTTCCGTTATTTCAAACTATAGTAACGATCGTTCCGTTTGTCAACATCTCCGTGGAGGAATCTTTCGTGACCGCAATCAAGGGCCCGCTCGTGGAGGTAAACGAGCACACCCTGAACGCGGCGGACCCCTCGGACGACGGTCGTGACTCCGTCGAACTGCGTCCGATGCGTGCTGACGCCGCGAGGAATCACGAGAAGATCCTCGTTGCCGCCGAGGAGACCTTCGCGCTCGAAGGCGTGTTGGTGCCCATTGACACGATCGCCGAACGAGCGGGCGTCGGCATCGGAACTCTGTATCGACACTTCCCGACGAAGGAAGCCCTCTACGAAGCCATCGTCATGGCGCGATTGACCCGTCTCATCGACACGGCACGCAACTTCGAGGACGACGCGGACCCGGGCCAGGCGCTCTTCGCATTCCTTCACGAGTTCGCTCGACAGGCCGCCGAGAAGCGGGACCTCTTCGAAGCGCTCAATCGAGCCGGCATTGACGTGAAATCGCAGTTCTCCGATCTGCTCGAACAGTTGATGAGGGTCGTGGATGTTCTGCGCGAGCGGGCCGTCGATTGCGGCGCCATCAAGGACGACGTCTCGACGGGCGACATACTGGCCCTGATCAGCGGCAGTTGCAACGCCGCCGGTCACAACGGCTTCGACCACGACGGACTCCAGCGTCTCATCAACATCGTGATCGCCGGCATCCGCCAGCCCGCCGATCGATGACCGAGTGTCGGTCGCGAGTTCGGTTCGCACTCGCGATTCCTTGACGCACGAGATGTTGTCGCTCGAAATCTTGCGTCCGCTTGATCAGCGCACGTAGTCTCCAAGGGTCATGTCAGACCGGTACACGCACGGCCATCACGAATCAGTGCTGAGAAGTCATCTGTGGAGGACGCCGGAGAACTCCGCGTCCTTTCTGCTCGCGCATCTGGCACCCGGACTCTCCTTGCTGGACGTCGGGTGCGGACCGGGCAACATCACGTCCGGTCTTGCCGAGCGGCTGGAGGGAGGCGTCGTCGTCGGCATCGACCGGTCGGAAGAGGTCATCACGAGGGCCCGCGAACAGTACCCGTCGACACCGCAACGCAACGTGTCCTTTCGTGTCGGTGACGTCTACCAATTGGACCTTCCCGATGAGAGTTTCGACGTCGTGTACGCGCACCAGGTTCTCCAACACCTGGTGCGTCCGATCGACGCCCTGACCCAAATGAGGCGAGTGCTGCGACCCGGTGGACTGTTGGCGGTTCGCGACGCTGACTTTGGCGGTTTCGTGTGGGCGCCGCGTAATCCGCTGCTCGATCGATGGCTGGATCTCTATCATCAGCTCACCCGACGCAACGGTGCTGAGGCCGACGCCGGAAGGATGTTGAAGGGATGGGTTCGAGCGGCCGGTTTTCAAGATCTCATCGTGACGTCGTCGACGTGGACGTACGAGTCAGACGTCGAGCGTGCGTGGTGGGGTGGTCTCTGGTCCGAGCGCCTTCTGCACAGCGACATCGCCCAGCAGTGTCTCGAGTACGGTCTGGCGACGACGTCGGAGCTCGAAGAGATCGCGGGCGCCTTTCGCGAGTGGGGCGCTCAGCCTGACGGCGTCTTTCTCGTGCTGCACGGTGAGGTCTTGGCGCGGCGTTAGTCTCGTCGTCTCCGCGCGGTGTGGCGCGTTAAGTTCGCAACGTGAGTTGGTATCGAGACCTCGTGCTACCCAGGCTGGTCGATCGGGCCTGTGGCGCGAAGGGAATGGAGCGCTGGCGTGCTCAGGTCACGCTCGGACTCGTTGGTCGAGTAGTGGAGGTTGGATTCGGATCGGGTCTCAACCTCGAGCACTACCCCAAGGAGGTCGACGTCGTGCTCGCCGTCGAGCCGGCCGAGTTGGCCAGGAAATTGGCGCGCAAGCGTATCGAGCGCTCCGCGATCAAGGTAACGCACGTTGGCCTTGACGGACAGGCGATACCTCTCGATGACGCGTCGTGTGACGGCGCGTTGGCGACGTTCACGCTGTGCACGGTTCCCGACGCGCATCAGGTCCTCGTCGAGATTGCCAGAGTGCTGCGTCCGGGCGGATCGTTCCACTTCCTCGAACACGGGCTTTCCCCGGACGCGTCAGTTGCCCGATGGCAGCACCGTCTCGATCCCCTCCAGCGGACTCTCGCCGACGGTTGCCATCTCACGCGCGAACCCTTGGCGCTGGTCGCCGACGCAGGACTGGTTCTTGACTGGTCCGAGGAGCGCTACGCGAGGGGCCCGAAGCCTTGGAGTTACTTCACGATCGGCGTCGCTACCAAACCGATGAACTGAATTATCGACGTCACGTCGGCATTCGTCCTTCGCAGCGTGGAGTCCTGAAAACCCAATGTGCAACGAACTTCCGGTGCAAAGCCCTGTCAACGACACCGTTCAACTCTCACAGGTGATTCTAAGACGCTCGATTTTGGTGGGAACGTGGCGCGACCCTAGGATTGAAGGACGTGAAAATTCGACTCTCGAGAGTTCTCTTTGCGGCAGCGCTGACGGCGAGTGGTCTGCTGTCAATCCCCGTGTTCAGCGCCGCGAGTGCTTCGACGACGTCCGCGTCGACCGGCTACGACGTCAGTTTTCCCCAATGTGGTCGTGTTCTCCCGGCGGCGGCGGGCTTTGGCATCGTGGGTGTGAACGACGGTCATCCCTTTTCGACGAATCCCTGCCTCGCCAACGAGTTGCGATGGGCTGGATCGACGCTCAGCGGTGCCCCGTCGTTCTATCTGAACACGGGCAGTCCGGGTCCCGCGTATTCCTCGAGCTGGCCGAAGAGCCAACAGAGCCCTCTCGTCTGTGGCGGCGACAATTCGACGGCGTGCTCGTACGACTTCGGATGGAACGCGGCGCGCGTCTCGTTCGCCAACGCGGTCAACGCCGAGACCGCGAATGGTTCGACGTCTCCGTCGGCCACGGCGAAGAGCGCCCACTGGTGGCTCGACGTCGAGACCGGCAATACCTGGGAGACGATCGAGCCCCTCTACGGCCGCACGGCGTCGTCACAGGCCAATGACCAGGCGGAGATCAAGGGTTCGCTCGCGTACCTGAATCAGATCGGCGTCACGCTCGTCGGCATCTACTCGAACAACCAGCAGTGGAACGTGATCACGGGGGGAACGGGGACGACCTTCGCCGCGGTCCAGGTCTGGATGCCGGGTTACGCGAACCTCACCGCCGCCGAAGCGGCGTGCGACCTGCCTTCGTTTACTGGTGGTCGCGTGGCAATGATCCAGTACCCGTCCACTGGACTCGACGGTGACTACGTCTGCGGGTTGACGAGCACGCCCGCCGCGGCCGCGACCACGGTGACGGGGTCGCTCACGTTCTCCGACCAACTCATGGTGAGCGGCAACGTCGGCACCGTTACCTACGTGCAGACCTCCGGCACGCCCAACCTGGTGGTTTCGCCGACGGGCCTCGTATCGACGAGCGCCACCCTCGCGCCCGGCATCTACAGCGCGAAGGGCACGTCGAGCGATCCCTACGGCGACGCCGGAACTTTCGCCTTCACGCTCACGGTGGGTCTCATTTCCCAAGGTTCACCCACGTCCGCGTCGGTGAAGACGTCGGGATCGTCGAGCTTCTCGGATCAGCTCGTGGTGAGTGGCAACAACGGCACGGTCACGTACGTCCAAACGGCCGGCTCGCCCAATCTGGCCGTCTCACCCGCGGGCCTCGTGACGACCAATGGTGTCCAAGCAGCGGGCGGCTACAGCGCGAAGGGAACGACGAGTGACGCCAATGGCGACAGCGGGACCTTTGTCTTCACGCTCGTGGTCGGCGCGATCACCCAGAACGCGCCGACGGCGTTCGCCGTGGACGCGTCCGCGTCGCTCGCGTTCACCCACCAGATCGCGGTGAGTCGCAACAACGGCGTCGTCACGTACGCCCAGCTGAACGGCTCGCCGAATCTTCTCGTCTCGGCGACGGGCCTCGTCACGACCAGTGGCGCGTTGGCGGCGGGCACGTACGTCGCGAGAGGTACGACGAGTGACGCCGTGGGCGACCACGGAACGTTCGTCGTCATGCTCAAGGTGGCCGCACCCGGCGTCCTAGCGCCGATCACCGCACCGATCGCGATGAACGTGCGCGGCCACGCGGTCGCGGGAAGGACCGTGGTGATGACGGTCGTCGGCTCGGGCTTCTACGGCCGTCCGCTCGTCACCAGCCACGCCGGAACGTTCGCCCAGGTCGTGCGCGACAGCGGCACGTCACTGGTGTTGCGTGTCACCGTATTGAAGGGATCGCGCAACGGCGTGTTCACCTTCACCGTGTTCATGTCCAACGGGACGTCGTGCAAGGTGCGCTACAACCAACATTGACCGGGCCCGTCGTCGCGGTACCCGAACGATCCGCGCCACGGCGGCCCTGTGACTTCGTGGTCGAGGTCAACGGCAGCCGGGGCACGGCGATGTTCTCTTACGCGCAACTCAACGAACTGTGGTTCGCGAGTGTCGATGACGACCCGCGTCTGTAGGCCATGCGGCGCGTGAGGGCCGAACATACCTTGCATCCCTACACGGCGGGATGGTGGCCGATCGGACAGGGCGTGGGTTATGACGCGAGCTTTATCAATCAAGTGACCGAACTCGCTGCCGCGTGGCCCGATTGACCCCGGTGTCCCGGTTTTGTCGAAGGCGCCGCGCTGGCCGCGGTCTGTGAGTCGATGGAACGATCGGCGAGCCAGCGACGTTGGGTGAAGGTGAGCGAAGTCGTGGCGGACGCCACGGCCCCGTGACATCGCGCTGGAGAGTTCGTGCGAACGGGTGGCGACGGACAAAGAAATCGTGACGAGCGCACGTCGCCGAACTACTCTGGGGCCGAAGTCAGCACGTG
>DAIOEY010000070.1:0-9561 GCA_036745995.1 Acidimicrobiales bacterium
ACTTCGTCGGTGTCCCCCAGACCCAGCACTTCGAGATGGTCTTCGCCGTGGCGCGCCTCGCCGGATGGTTGCCCGACAGCGTTCGCTGCGAGCACGTGGCCTTTGGCAACGTGCTCGGCCCCGACCGCAAGATGTTCAAGACCCGCAGCGGCGAGACCGTGAAGCTCGTGACGCTGCTCGACGAAGCGATCGAACGCGCCGACGAGATACTCGAAGAGAGAGGCCGAGACCTCGATCCGGCGGCACGCCTGGCGCTGCCGGTGCAGATCGCGCGCGCGGCGGTGAAGTACGCCGATCTGTCGACCGATCGAGAGCGCGACTACATCTTCGACCTCGACCGGATGGTCGCGTTCGAGGGTGACACCGGTCCGTACCTGCAGTACGCCCACGCCCGGTTGCGCTCGATTTTTCGGCGCCTCGGCACGCCGTGGGACCACGGTGCGGTTACCTTCACGTTGGCGAGTGACGCCGAGCGTCATCTCGCGCTGGGCCTGTTGGCCTTGCCCGAGGCGTTTGAGGCGGCCTTTCGCACGCTCCAGCCGCACCGGCTCTGTGGCTACCTGTTCGACCTGGCCCAGCGCTTCACCTCGTTCTACGAGGCCTGCCCGGTGCTGTTGTCCGAAGGGGCGCTGCGCGACGAGCGCTTGGCCCTTTGTGAGTTGACGGCGCGCACCCTCGAACTCGGTCTGTCGCTCTTGGGCATCGAGGCACCAGAGCAGATGTGACGCCGTCGTCGCGGGTTACGCGCGCTGGATAGAGTACGAATCGAGGCGCGAGGCGCCCGAACAGAGTGTGGGGGAGAAAATGCAAGTAAAGGCCGCAGTCGTCACCGAGCTCAATGGACCTTGGCACACCGAAGTCATCGAGATCGACGAGCCGCATGCTCACGAGGTGAAGGTCAAGATGGCGTTCGCGGGAATGTGCCACTCGGACGAGCACAGCCGTGTCGGGGACATGACGGCGCCGCCGGAGGTCTTGAGTTTCTTCGGCGTGGACTCGATGTTTCCGTTTATCGGCGGACACGAGGGCTCGGGCATCGTCGAGTCCGTCGGTGCGAACGTCACGGCGCTCGCGCCCGGCGATCACGTCAGCGTTTCGTTCATCCCCTCATGCGGCAAGTGCGAATACTGCGCCTCCGGTCGGCCGTTCATTTGCGACCTCGGAGCCACCACGTTGGCGGGACCGATGATTTCGGACGGAACGTGGCGACACCATCTGGGGGAGAAGAACCTCAATCGATACGCGCAACTGGGAACGTTTTCAGAGTACATAGTGGTCCACGAGGCCTCGCTCATCCGGATAGACCCCTGGTACGACCTTCGAGCCGCCGCGCTCATCTCTTGCGGATTGGCGACCGGATTCGGGTCCGCGGCGAACCGTGGTGGGATCAAGCCCGGCGACGTCGTTGCAGTGATCGGTTGTGGTGGCGTGGGTTCCGGGGCGATTCAGGGTGCCGTGCACGCCGGAGCGCGCGCAGTCATCGCCATTGACACCAACCAGTCCAAGATCGACCGGGCCATGAAGATCGGTGCAACCCACGGCGCGACGAACACGCTCGAGGCGGCGTTCGGTTTCCTGAGCGAGTTGACGTCGGGCAAGAACTGCGATGTCGTGATACTGACGCCCGGGCGTCTGACCGGCGAGATGATCGAAGAAGCTCGTTCCATCACGGCCAAGGGTGGCGTTATCGTTGCGACGGCGATTGCTCCCTTCTCCCAGACCACCGTTGAAATCAATCTCGCGATGTTCACTTTGACGAACCAAGAACTGCGCGGCACGATCTTCGGATCAGTGGCGCCTCGGGTGCAGATTCCACGATTGTTGAGGATGCACCACGAAGGCAATCTGATCATCGACGAACTCATCACCCAGGAGTACTCGATTGACGAGGTCAATCAGGGGTACCTGGATCTCGAAGCCGGAAAGAACGTTCGCGGCGTCGTTCGTTTCTAGTCGCGAGGGCGTGACTCGACCGCATTGCTCGACGAGAGGCCGAGGACGTCACGCAGTCCGATTGACGATTTGGTGATGTGGGGTGTCAACGCGCGAAGCGACCGCGTGCGCCACGCCCCGCGCCACACGCCGACGCCGTACGCGAGGTCGTCGGCGATGGCGAGCGGGACGTCGGCGACGTGGACGCGGTTTCGCCGCCAACGCCACGCCGTACCAATCACGAACAGTACGAGGGCGCGTCGGCGCAGTTTCGGGTGCAACGTGGCGATGAGCACCAACGGCCCGTAGGTGCGAACGACGGACCGCGCCAATGGTCCTCCGGAGCGCGACATGCCACGACCCACCACCGCACGCGCCACCTGACCCGGGTCGTCACTCGACGGTGCCAGACGATCACGGAGATGGTTGCGGGCGATCCGGACGATGCGACCCCCGATCGCGGGCTTGCCGGCGAGGGCGCTCGCCCAGGCGACGAGCGTCCACGCGTCGCTGCGAAGAGGCGCGAGTCGAGCGCCGTGACGGAGCGCGAGCTCACTCGAGGACTCACCGTATTTGACACGTTGGCTCCACCACTGGCGCCAGTTGCCGCGCGCGCGGTGGGTGACGACGACCTCGGCGACGTAGCGCACGAGCCAGCCCTGGTCGTGGAGTCGCCAGACCAGGTCGACGTCCTCGCCGTAGCGCAGCGACTGATCAAATCCGTCTCCCAGGGCACGTCGACGAACGAGCAAGCAGGCGCTCGGTACGTACGCGACCGTGGCACCGGGCAACGCGATTCCACTGAGCGGTCCCATGTCGAGCGGACCGAACTGTCGTTCGAAGCGGTCACGAAGGGACTCTCCCACTCCTCCTCGAACTCGTGGTGCCACCGCGCCCACGAGTGGATCATTGAACTGTCTCGCCAGTCGATCCAGCACGCCGGCGGCACTGTCCACAACCACGTCGACGTCGACGAACCACACGAGCGGTCGCTCGGTGGCGTGGGCACCGGCGTTGCGGGCGCCGCCCGGTCCCAGATTCTCCTCGAGACGAACAAGGTCAACGCCGAAGTGGGCAACACACTCGTTCAACGTCATCGGGTCGAGCGACGCGTCGTCGACCACCGTGACGTGAAAGCCGACGAACTGCTCGAGGACCGAACGGAGCAACGCCACGTCGTCGCGCACCGGAATCACGACGTCGACGTCGTTGACGGAGATGGTCGACTCGTGCAATGGATGCAGAAGGCCTTGCTGGACGAGGGTGCGAGCGAATCGCTCTTCGCCCGCCCGCACGACACCGCCGCCCTGCCAGCGTTCGGCGACCTGGCGCGAGCTGTCCGAGAGACGAAGCAGCCGCCACGGTGATCCCCCGGCGATGAACTGACGGTCGTAGAAGGTGGCACCGGGGTCCAAGAAGACCGTGGTGCCTTCGGCCACCGGTGCTTCCACCGCTGAGGGCGCGATTGGTGACAGGTCACGCATGGACGAAGTTTGTCACGATTCACTGCGGCGGCCGCCGAACACGCCAGAATAGAGAGGTTCGAGGAGGAACCGTGTCGATCGAGACGTTGTCAGTTGATGAAGTGGAAGCAGAGGTCGCAGAGGTCGAAGAGCTGCTCGTCGAGGAAGTGTCGATCGACGGACTCTGCGGCGTCTACTAAGCCGTGTCACTCTCGACGGTTCGCGCCTTTGACGCGTCCGCGCCCTGGCGCGTCAGTCCCCAGGTCTCACTGCGCGACGAGTCGTTCGGCGCTTTGGCGTACAACCACGACAATCGCCGACTGGTCTTCTTGAAGTCAACGGAGTTGGTGGCCCTCGTTCGCCAGTTGGAACAGTACGAGAGCGCCGGCGACGCCCTCGACGCGCTGGTACCTACGGACCAACGCGAGCGCTACGTGAAAGCGCTCGAATCCCTCGCGACGTCGGAGATCCTCTGTGGGCGCTGACACCTCGCTACGCAATCGATTCGAACGCGGTCTGGCGGCACCGATCTGTCTGACGTGGGAGTTGACCTACGCGTGCAACCTCGCGTGCACGCACTGCCTCTCCTCTTCGGGACGGCGCGACCCCAACGAACTCACGACGACCGAAGCCAAGGTGCTGATCGACGAGATCGCGGCGATGCAGATCTTCTACGTCAACATCGGCGGCGGCGAGCCGATGATGCGTCGGGACTTCTTCGAACTGGTCGAGCACGCGGTCACCCAGCACGTGGGCGTGAAGTTCTCGACCAACGGCACGCGTATCGACGCCGCGGCGGCGCGACGCCTCGCCGCGATTGACTATCTCGATATCCAGGTGTCCATCGACGGCGCCGACGCCTCGACGAGCGACCGCATTCGTGGTGCGGGCAGCTACGAGGCAGCGCGACGAGCCATGGATCACCTCGCCGACGCCAACTTCGGCCCGTTCAAGATCTCGGTCGTGATGACCCGTGACAACGTGGCCCAACTCGGCGCCTTCGAGCAACTGGCCGCTCACTACGGCGCGCAGTTGCGCTTGACTCGACTACGCCCTTCGGGTCGCGGCGTCGACGTGTGGGAGACATTGCATCCGACCTCGGCGCAGAACCGCGAGCTGTACCACTGGCTGCTCGATCGGCCCAACGTCTTGACCGGCGATTCGTTCTTTCACCTCTCGGCACTGGGCGATCCGCTCGACGGACTCAATCTCTGCGGCGCCGGCCGCGTCGTCTGTCTCATCGATCCCGTCGGCGAGGTCTACGCCTGCCCCTTCGTCATCCACGACGAGTTCCGAGCGGGCAACGTGCGCGACCAAGGATTCGGCGTCGTGTGGCGCGAGAGCGAGCTCTTCCGGTCGCTACGCGAGCCCGGCAGTGCCGGCGCCTGTTCGTCGTGTGGCTCCTTTGACGCCTGCCGCGGAGGGTGCATGGCGGCCAAGTTCTTCACCGGTCTCGAACTCACCGATCCTGACCCCGAGTGCGTCTTTGGACACGGCGAGACCGCGCTCGCCCAGAGGCGTGTGGCGCGTCGTCCCGTACCGTCACCGGATCACTCGCGACGCGTGGCGGTCGCGATCTCGTCGCGCTGAGTCACGAGAGGAGCGGCGAAACCCTCGGGTAGTCTCCTCATGAGACTCAGGGGGATCGATGGCGAGCAAGTGGTTCGAGACGGTGGCCGTTGCCCAGCGTCGCGCCCAACAGCGCCTGCCCAAGTCCGTCTACGGCGCGTTGATCGCCGGATCGGAGAAGGGCCTCTCCGCGAAGGACAACCTCGACTCCTTCGACCAGCTGGGCTTCGCGCCCCACATCGCGGGACTGACCAAAGAGCGTGACCTCTCCACGACCGTGATGGGCCAGTCGGTCTCGATGCCGGTGATCCTGTCGCCCACCGGCGTTCAGGCGGTGCACCCCGACGGCGAGGTCGCCGTCGCCAGGGCGGCCGCGAACCGCGGTGTCGCGATGGGCCTCAGTTCGTTCGCGAGCCGCTCGATCGAGGACGTGGCGGCCGTCAACCAACAGGTCTTCTTCCAGATGTACTGGTCCGGCGACCGCGACACCATGGTCGGGCGTCTCCAGCGTGCGGAGGCGGCCGGGGCCAAGGGCATCATCCTCACGCTCGACTGGACGTTCTCCAACGGCCGCGACTGGGGCAGCCCCTGGATCCCGGAGAAGATCGATCTCAAAGCCGTCGTGAAACTCGCACCCGAGGTCCTCGCGCGACCCCAGTGGCTCTGGACCTTCGCCAAGTCCGGTCACTTCCCCGATCTCACGACACCCAACATGGCACCGGTCGGATCGAAACCGCCGACGTTCTTTGGCGCGTACTACGAGTGGATGCAGAGCACCCTTCCCAGTTGGGACGACGTGGCGTGGCTTCGAGCGCAGTGGACTGGTCCGTTCATGGTCAAAGGGGTCAGTCGCGTCGACGACGCGCGTCGCGTGGTCGACCTCGGCGCGAGCGCGCTCTCGGTCTCCAATCACGGTGGCAACAACCTCGACGGCACCCCGGCACCGATTCGATCGCTCCCCGCGATCGTTGACGCCGTCGGTGATCAGGTCGAGGTGCTGCTCGACGGCGGCGTTCGGCGGGGCAGCGACGTCGTCAAGGCCCTGGCGCTCGGCGCGCGCGCCGTGATGATCGGGCGGGCCTACCTGTGGGGCCTCGCCGCCAACGGGCAGGCCGGGGTCGAGAACGTGCTCGACGTGCTGCGTAGTGGCATGGAGTCGACGATGTTGGGACTCGGACGCAGCAGCATCGGCGGACTGCGTCGTGACGACGTCGTCGCGCCGGCGGACTTCTATCGATCGATGGGATCGTGAGCCGGGTCGCCATCGTGACCGGTGCCGCACGCGGCATCGGTGCCGCCACGACCGACGCCCTCGTGAACGACGGTTACCGCGTCGTCGCGGTCGATCGTTGTCGCGACATCCCCGACATTCCCTACGCCATGGCGACACCCGCCGACTTGGACGACGTCGTCGATCGCCACGGCGACGCGGTCCTCGGCCTCGTGGGCGACGTGCGCAGCGCGACGGATATGCAACTGGCGGTCGAGACCGCGACACGCCATTTCGGACGACTCGACGCGGTCGTCGCGTGCGCGGGCGTGATTGGTGCCGGTGGACCTCTGTGGGAGATCAGTGACGAAGCCTGGGACGCGGTCTGGTCGGTCAACGTGCTCGGAACCCGACGACTGGTCGAGGCCGCCGCGCCGACGCTGATCGCGAACGGGACGCTGGCGAACGGACGCGTCGTCGCCGTGGCGTCGGCCGCCGGATCGATGGGTCTGCGCCATCTCGCGGCGTACTCCGCGGCCAAGCACGCCGTCGTGGGGCTCATTCGAGGCGTGGCGATGGACCTCGCCGACTACGGCGTGACGGCGAACGTCGTGAGCCCGGGCTCGACGCGCACGGCCATCCTCGAGGCGTCGGCCAAGGTGTACGGCCTCGAGAGTGGCGAAGCGTTCGCGTCGCAGCAGCCGATCGGGAGGCTCATCGACCCAATCGAGATCGCCGCCGCGATCACGTGGCTCTGTTCGCCGGCGTCGTCCGCGATCACGGGCGCCGACATCGCCGTCGACGGCGGCATGACCGTCTCGTAGTTCGCTCACCCGTCGATGACGGCGTGACGGTGGACCGACGCGACCAGCGGAGCGATGAGCGATTGGCGATAAGGTCGATGAGGGCGAATTGCCGATACTCCAACAGTCAGAGGTCCTAATTGAGCGAATTCCACATGCCAGGTCGTGTTCTCATACTCGGGTGCGGATCGGTGGCCCAGTGCCTACTACCGCTCCTGCTCGAACATTTCGACTTTGAGCCTTCATCGGTCACTGTTCTCGAGAGTCGAGACAATCGAGATCGCGTTGCGTCATCACTGGCTCGTGGGGTTCACTACCAACAGTTCGAGATCACCGCGGCGAACCTCGTCGAGACGCTGGACGCGCGTCTCGGTGACGGCGACCTGTTGATCGATCTGGCGTGGAACATCGGCCTGGCCGAACTGCTCGACTGGTGTCGCACCAAGAACGTGCGCTATCTCAACACCTCGGTCGAAGTGTGGGACCCCTACGATGACCCCGGTTCGCTCACACCCCAAGAACGGACGCTCTACTTTCGCCACATGGCGTTGCGACGCCAGATCGCCAACTGGGGATCGAACGACGGCCCCTCGGCCGTGGTCGAACACGGCGCCAATCCCGGTCTCGTCAGCCATTTCACCAAGCAGGCGCTGAGCGAGATCGCCGCCGCGGTCCTCGCCGACGGTCTCCTCGCTGAGCGACACGACGCCATCCGTGACGCTCTCTCGAACGCGCACTACAACGTGCTCGCCCAGTTGCTCGACGTCAAGTCGATCCACATCGCCGAGCGTGACACGCAGATCTCCGACCAACCAAAGGAAGTGGGCGAGTTCGTCAACACCTGGAGCGTCGACGGCTTCTACGAAGAGGGCGTCGCGCCGGCCGAAGTCGGTTGGGGCACGCACGAGAAGACACTGCCGCGCCTGGGCCTTACCCACACGGGGGAAGGGCCCCTCAATCAGATCTGCTTCGCCCAGATGGCGCACAAGACGATCGTGCGTTCGCGCGTCCCTTCCGGTCCGATCGTGGGCATGGTGATCCGTCACGGTGAGGCCTTCACGATCTGTGACCACCTGACGGTCTGGGATGGTGACGTGGCGCTCTACCGGCCGACGGTGCATTACGCCTACTGCCCGAGCGACGCGGCGTGGGCCAGTTTCGTCGAGCTCGAGGGCAACGAGTACGCGTACCCGGAACGTCAGCGCATCATGAACAACGAGATCATCTCCGGGCGCGACGAGCTCGGCGTCCTGCTGATGGGCCATCCCTACAAGTCGTGGTGGACCGGGATGCAGACGACGATCGAAGAAGCACGACGGGTGGCGCCGAACCAGAACGCGACGACGATCCAAGTTGCCGCGTCGATTCTCGGCGCGGTCGACTGGATGCTGAAGGCGCCGACGGCGGGCGTGCACGTGCCCGACGAGCTGCCGTGGCGCGACGTGTTGGACGTTGCCGTGCCCTACGTCGGCACCACCTGGTCGGGCCCCCTCGACTGGGATCCGGTCTCGACCCACGTCGACTGGTTCGACCAATGGTCCGGGCGCACGTTGGACGTCGAGGATCCCTGGCAGTTCTCGAATTTCCTCGTCGAATAGACGGGTTCGCCGACTCCGCGCCACGTCGTTTCGCCTCGCCTCGTCCTAATGTGGACGAAAGGAACGTGAAACTGATCGGAGACGTCAATGAAGCCCTCTCCTCACACGGGAGCCACGGTGCTCGACGCCATTGGATCGACCCCACTCATCGAGGTGGACGGCGTATGGCTGAAACTCGAGTACCTGAATCCGTCGGGATCGATCAAGGCGCGCATGGCGCGCTACATCATCGAGCGCGCGGAGCGCGAGGGACTGCTTCGACCGGGCGACACCATCGTCGAGGCCTCGAGCGGTAACACCGGCAACGCCATGAGCATGGTGGCCGCAGTGAAGGGCTACAAGATGCTGGTCGTGATGCCCGAAGGACTCAGTCCGGAGCGAACGGCCATCTCGGTGGCCTTTGGCGCAGAGGTGTATTCCGTCGGTAATTTCCACGTGAACGAAGCACTCGAGGAGGCCAGTCGGTTGGGCGATCTGCCGGGCTACTTCGCGCCCGAACAGTTCGAATCCGAGTGGAACGTCGAGGAGAACCGTACGTGGTTGGGTCCAGAGATCCTGGCGCAACTCCCGGCGGGCACGCTTCCCGACGCGTTCGTCATGGGCGTCGGCACCGGAGGCACGCTCATTGGTGTCGGCCAAGCGATGCGCGCGCTGAACCCGAACGTGCTCATCGTGGCCCTGGAGCCGAGCGAGTCGTGCACGATCCTGTGCGGTGACACGGGGCTGCACCGCATCGAAGGCATCTCGGACGGCTTCGTGCCGGCTATCTACGAGCGGAACCAGTCAATCGTCGACCGCGTGGTGGAGGTGCACAGTGACGACGCGGTCGCCGAGATGCGCCGGCTGGCCCGCGAGCACGGTCTGCTGGTGGGACCCAGTTCGGGCGCGAACATGATCGCGGCCGAGCGCCTGCGCGAGGAACTGCCCGCGTCGGCGACCATCGTGACGATCTGTTGCGACGAGGGAGAGAAGTACCTGAGTGACTA
>DAIOEY010000071.1:0-9508 GCA_036745995.1 Acidimicrobiales bacterium
CCCCTCACTTCGATTGCCGAGATTGACTCCGTCTATTGGTTTGGCGCAGACGGCTCATCCGCAACGGTTCGGATTCTCGTACGGCACATGGAACTGGTGAATGCGGTGGATCTCTCGTATCCGGTGATTCTTGGGGCAGATGGTCTCGTGATGGATGGCATGCACAGGATTGCGAAGTCGCTGTTACAAGGAAGGCCAACGGTACGAGCGGTTCAATTCGTTGAACAGCCGAGTCCAGACCATACGAGCGTCAGTCCGGAAGATCTTCCCTACGACTAACGGCCACTGTCCTGAGGGCCCTCATCGCTCAGTCACGAATTCCAGGTTCGAATCCGTCAGTCGCAGGTTGTTGGCTTCGGCCCTTCGATACCACAGGTTTGCAACATAGCTTCACGCCGGCTTCGTGTCGGCCTCAGGGGTTCACTTGAAATCAGCTGCGGCGATCACTAGTGCGAGATGTGCCGTGGCGAAACGAGTAGCACCGTGCGCCTGTGCTTGATAGGTTTCGTCTATCTGACCCGATTGAGAGGACGATTCATATGGCCGGTTGCGCTTCCTGCGGAGGATGTTGCGCTCATTGCGCGACCACCTGTGGTGTTATGGGGGGAGCGTCGTTTGGCGCCATGGGTTCCCCCTTCATCGGTGGCTTTGGTGGATTTGGCTTCTTCCCCTTTTTTGGCGGTCACCGTGCGTTGCTGAGTAATGACGACAACGCCACTCCAGTGGACGGCGACGCGCTTGTCGACTCTAACCACCTTGGTCATCGTGAAGCCATTAAGACAATTTCGCACGTCGACGACGAAAAGCACGAGAAGATTACCCAATGGCTCAAAGACGAACTTCACAAGATCGAACATGGGAGTGACCCGCAGAAGTGACGTTCGCGGCTTCAGTCTGGATAGCCAAGGTTTGATTTTCCAGTCGGGTATTGTGCCCGTCCGCCCAACGACCTGACAGTCATAGGAGCATCAGAGAGCGCAACAGGGAACTAATCCACGATGAGATCGTTCCGAATAGTTGACTGCTAAGAATGCCCCGTGGATAAGAATTTCAGTTGGGTCTTCTGGGTGTTGTGGCTTGCCTTTTCTGTCGCCTTTTCGGTTTACGCAGTGCGGACCTGAAAGGGGAAGGTCTCCGCGCAATTCACTACTGGAATTAACCAAGTCGAGCAGATCAATGGCTGGACGAGTCGAATCGCCTCAACACGAGTTCCCATGGCCGTGTTCTTCGATTCTGTCGCGTTAGCAAGTGTGACTCTTCGTGAGACGAAGGTTTTGTCTGGTGGGGCACCTCGAGATCTTCTCTACGCGGTCTTCTATTTTGGATGTGGAGTGTTCGTCCTCTCTTTTGTTGCCTTAGCTTCCATCTGGCTTGCCGGGAAACCAAAGGCGCTCATTCCTCCAATGCTTCGCAGTGAACTATGAAGGGCGAGCTGAGTTCGTATCGGTAGCTGGTTACGCGTAGCGGGCCCAACTGTCTTCGGATCGAAGGATCGAACTCTCAAGTCGGAGAATGTTGACGTCGGCCTTCGTTAGTCATCACGCAACAATTGCTTGTTCAGTTAGGTTGGCGGCGTGGAACTCCTCGCCGCCTTACTTGCCGTTGGCGCTCTTTACATCGCCCATTTCAACTACTTGATCTTGAAGCGTGGTTGGACAGGTTCCCAGGACCGCCGTGTGAGGCTGGTCGGTCGACGCGCCTTCGTGACAATGATTCTGTACGCAGTAGCAACTGGTCTATTCATCGTTTCCGCAATCACGTCTTCGACAAACGCTCTTGTGCTTGGCGCACTTACAATCGCTGCGGGCGTACTCATTCGCCAATTTTTTAGGTTCTTTCGATAATCCCTCCGAAGAGTTCGTGAGCATCAGCCGGCCTATGACGTCCACACTCCAATTCGCCAGTCCGAGAATGTGTGCGTCCCCGGCCCTTCGACACGAACCCTCACTCCAGAGCCCTAATGTCAGCACCAGTGTGGCAACGCCGATGCATCCAGCTGAAGCGTTCTGATTCACAGACCCACCAAGACCCTGTATTTAAAGTGCATTGGGGTATCGAGTGATCTCTTGTGAACGCGTCCATGCGGCATGGCACGCAAGGGGCCAGGAGTTCGAATCTCCTTAACTCCGCCGAAGAGTCAACCCACAAGATGCCACGTAGTAATCCGCCAGTCGGAGACACCCCTTTCTCCTAACTTGCTCTCTCCGGATCTCCCGGCGGGGTGCAGGCTCAACGGGCGCGATGCCCGACGGATATTCACACCAGGAGAGCCTCTTGGTACCCGCGACCGTCCCTCGAGAGCGGGTTACACTCTGCACGAATTCTGGACCGTCGACTGACCACCACGAGGAGGACTGGACCGAATGAGGTTTCGGGCGCGTACGAGATTCGATCCTTGCCGGCCGGCGCTGTTGATCGCTGGCGTGCTTGTGTTCCTTCTCGCCGGTTCGGCGGTAGTGGCTTCACCGACGTACAGCATCGGCACGTACTCGGGCAAGACCAGCCAGGGCCAGCACTTCACTCTGTTCGTGGTGGACTCGTCAACATGCGTGGGGACCAACGGGCCAGTGCGCCCGTGTCTCTACGCGTCCGGCCCGAACAACGTGGAGTTGATGGTGAGTACAACCTGCCCAGGCGGAAGCGCGGGAGGCTCGTACGGAGTAGAACTCGGTCCGAGCGTCATCCCGAGCAATGGAGTCGTCAATCAGCGACAGGGTCTCTCCCCGGGGACGTTCACGAGCCACATCGTGCTGACCACTCATCGCACGGCAACGGGTTTCTTCATCGCCCACCCAAGCCAACGTGTGCACGAGCGGCAGGGTCACCTTCACGGCCAGGCGTACCGGACCCATTAAGTACTGACCGTCTCGGGGAGCAAAGGATTGTAGGCGTCGACTCTCCGACACAATGCCAAGCCGGTTTTGCTAAATCGAACTCCCTCACCCAACTAATCCTCGTACCAATTCCCGGGCCGTTCATCTTGCAAAAGTGGCACGCGATGTCATCCCTAGTGCTTCTCGTGTACGTCATCGTTCACGTCGTTCGACGCAGAAGGCTCCTTCGAGCTTCGCGTATCAGGTGAAGCTCAAGCCCGGGCCTGTGTCCGGTGCATTCTTCACTCTCGACGAGCGAGGTTGGTGGGTGGTCGGTGAGACAAAGCCGGTACTGGTACTCCTCGACGGTTGGGCCCCTTGTTTCACCCGGAGTGACAATGTCTCACAATGTTGGCGTCACGCCCGACTTCGGTGAAGGACTTCCGTGCCCCTCCGGGATGAAGGGAGCGCAGTCAAGTCTGCTGTAGGGGTGTGCACCGATTGCCATCAGGTGAGAAGGCATTGGCGAGGTTGACAACGCCATCTCGCCATGGTTCTTTCGCCTCGCAACACGACGCCAACCGTAACGGGCGGTCCTGTATCTCGTTGTTATCGATCCTTCGCCAAGTTGGCGATGGCCCCTACCGCTTCGTCGACGCTCAGGCGCATGGTGGCTCGTCCGACCTGAAATTCGAGGCGTTGCAGCCGTGGTCCCTCGGAGACGAACGGGCGAGCGAAGGTCCAGAGGTCTTGCTCTCGAGCCAGGCGGCGGACGTTGTGCTCAAAGCACTTGATGTCGATCGAAAGACGAAGGTGCATCATCGGGCTACGGACCTGTTCGGGCAACACCTCCACGTCGAGGACGCCGCGCAGTCCACGGGCAATCGCCTGGGCCCGTCGCCAGTAGCCGGGCATGTCCTGGGGTCGCGAGCGAAGCACACTGAGTGCCGACGCGGCGTAGGGCCACATCATGAACATGCGCCCGCCGTGTCGAATGCGCCACTGTGAGAGCTCTTCGATGACGTCCGTTTCTCCGGCCACGCAACATCCGGCGAGCCCGCCCAATCCCTTGTAGAAGGAGACGTACACCGTGTCAAAGAGGCCGGCGATGTCGGCCGGTGACTTCTTGGCACTTCGAGCGTAGAAGGGGGCGGCCTCCCAGAGGCGCGCACCGTCCAGGTGCACGAACGCGCCGCGCTCGCGCGCCCAGGCCACTTGCGCCTCCAGTTCGGACCACGTGGGAAGCACACCGCCGAGATCGCGCTGGGGCAACTCGATAAGCAACGCGGCCAATGGATCTCGCACGTTCGCCAGGTCCTTTACCGTCATCGGATCGAAGTGCGAGCCGACCGGCACCGCGTTTAGACCATGCAATCGTTCGAAGGCTCCCTCCTCGTGCTGTACGAGGTGACACATCGGATGAAACGCAATATTGCGGCTTGGGGTTCGATCGGCGAGCACGCGCAACGTCGTCTGCTGTGCCATCGTTCCCGTCGGAAAGAACAGGGCGGCCGGCTTGGCGAGGAGACTGGCGACTTCGTGCTCGAGCTCGGTGACGACGCCACCGTCGCCGTAGCGGTCGGGTTCGGTGTTCTCGGCGATGGTCGCGAGCAGCGACGCGACCGGTCGCGGTCCATCGCCGTTGAGCCAGTTCGAACACGAGAGGGACAGGTTGGAGAGTGAGGGCGTACGCGCGGTGGCCATGGACGAAGCCTAGGTTTTGGCACGGGGAACGTTCCTGGGAGTAGAGCGCTCGCCCTCGGGCGCGGTGTCCGCTGGCGAGTCCACTCGCGCACTGCGGCAGTGGCGAAGACGGCTATGTCCTTGCGATCGTAGACCGTTCCAGTACTATGTCGAGCATGGTAGTGGGAGGAACGGACAGGTTACTCGCGCAGATGCGCCGGGGCTCGATTGAGTACTGCGTCCTGGCTCTGCTGCAATCGGGAGATCGCTACGGCTTCGAGCTCACCCGCGAGCTCGCCTCAGCCGACGGACTTGTTACCAGTGAAGGCACGGTCTATCCCCTTCTGACGCGACTGCGCAACGACGGACTCGTTGATACCTACTGGCGAGATTCCCTCGAGGGCCCCCGCGCCGCTACTACCGCGTCACCCCGGCGGGCAATCGCGCACTGAAGCCGTTCATTGAACAGTGGGGCCGCTTTCGAGACGCCGTCGACGGCATTTTGAACAAGGAGACGTCGGCGTGACGGACCAGAGCACCGATCAACCCCTCGCCGAACAGTATCTGTTGGAACTTCGAATTGCCCTGGGCTACGCGAACTCGGCAGCGAATCGGGTATACGTCGACGAGATCTCCCGGCACATCGCTGAGGGATCGGCCGATCTCAGTCCTGCCGATGCCGAGGGTCTTCGACGTCTCTTGAATCGATTGGGCAGCCCGACCGAGATCGCACTCGCGTTTCACGAGAGCCAGCGCGAGGCGTACCATTCGAATCGCGGCGCAGCAGCGGCGAGCGCGAGGAACCACCTCGCGGATCCAGGCGGCAATTCTGCGATGTTCGACCTACTTGGTCCCGTGTAGCACAATTGGTGTCGTGGCCACCGACGAACTAGGGACTGCACGGGCGACACTGGCGAGCGCCTCGCGGGTCACGGTGCTGACGGGCGCCGGCGTCTCTACCGCCAGTGGCATCCCCGACTACCGCGGACCCAACGGGGTGTGGACGCGCGATCCAGCCGCCGAGCGCGCCTCGCACGCCGACGTGTACGCGCGCGACCGTGAGGTCCGCGAGGCGTCGTGGCGTCGACTGCTGGCGCGCGCCGAACATCCACCACAACCCAACGCCGCCCACCACAGCCTCGCGCGCTTCGAGAGTACCGGCCGACTTAGCCTGCTCGTGACCCAGAACATCGACGGCCTGCACCTGGCGGCCGGAACCTCACCCGAACGCCTCGTCGAGATCCACGGTCACGTGCGGGCCGTACGCTGTCTCTCTTGTGGCGCGCGCCAATCGACCGAAGGGGTGCTCCGTCGGGTCGCCGCGGGCGACGTCGACCCGAGTTGTGAGGAGGTCGTGGAGAGCCACTCGTGTGCCGGTGTGCTCGCCACGACGATCGTGCGATTCGGCGAGCAGCCGGACCCGCTCGAGCTGCACCGGGCCAAGCGTGCGGCGCGCGAGTGCGACCTCCTGCTCTGCGTCGGCTCGACGCTCACGGTCAATCCCGTCGCCCGGCTCGTCCCGTTGGCTCTGGACTATGGCGTGCGTCTCGTCATCGTGAACGGTGCGCAGACGAGTTTTGATCCGAGCGCGCTCTGCGTGCGCGGTGATATCTCTGAAGTCCTGCCCGCACTGCTCACTGCCTGAGTCACTTCCGGGTTGGACGCTTCGACCTCACACCCTATATATAGGTCGAGATGACGGACTCTCTTCCGCGGCAACGAGGTGAATGCGGCCGAGCGATGTAGCCGACTGTTCGCGTCGACGTGGGCTCAGGACGCCGTAACGAACCTGACGTCCTTGGTCTCGACCGTGCCCGCCGTTCGACCGGGCGCCTCTTGCCAGGACCAGTACAGGTTCGTGTGAGCGATCACCTGGTCCGGCGGTGGGGCACCCCATTCACTCAGGTCCTCGGTCGTGTGGGCGTCACTCACCAGTTTCGTGTCGTAGCCCCTCACCAACGCGCCGTGGAGTGTGGAGCGAATGCACGCGTCGGTCTGAGCGCCGACGACGAAGAGCTGACCGACGCCGAGGTCCTTGAGCACGGCGTCGAGGGTCGTTTCCTCGAAGGAGTCACCGTAGTTCTTCTCGACGAGGGGTTCGGCCGCATTCGGCGACAGTTCGGGAACGATCCGCCACTTGTCGCTGCCCCTCTCGAGCTCTTCGCTCGAGTGCTGGACCCAGACGACCGGGACGTCCTCGCTCCGAGCCTTTTCGACGAGGCCGTTGATGTTCGCGACCACCGTGTCGCGCTCGTACGCTCCCGCGACGACGCCGTTCTGCACGTCGATAACGATGAGTGCGGTGTTCGGCCGGTTCACCAGTGTGGTCATGGTGTCTCCTTGCTCTAGATGCGGTTTCCAACCACGGTAGACGTACGTGCGGGGAACGCGCACGAGAATCGGATGGGGGAGCGTCGCCGACGTCGGTACGGACATTCTTGCGCTGGTATTGGGCTGGGGTGGCGACGAAAGGCGTGGCGTGGTGACTACTCTGGTTCACGCCCCAAATTCCTTCTTCCCCGATGACGAACAAACTCGCGACTCCGTCCCGACGTCGCCGTGGCGGTCGCACGCTGGTCAACGCCGTGACCGGTGCGACGCTGATCGTCGCCTCACTGCTCGCCGTCAGTTCAGCGAACGCGGCGCCACCGAGGTCGGCAGCCGTTGCGCCGACGTTCTCGGTCGGGATCGCACGGTGCACGTTCGTGGACCCGACGCGCGAGGTCCTCAACTACGCAACGAACCCCGTGTCGGTGCTGTCCAAGCAACGAACGCTCGTCACGGAGATCCGTTACCCGACGCTGCAACCGCAGAGCGGCACGGACGAGAGCCCGGGCGCCGCACCGGCCCAACAGTCGGGAGGCTTTCCCATGATCGTGTTCGCGCATGGTTATGACGTGACGCCCGACACCTACGCGCCGCTGCTCGACGCGTGGGTAAGAGCGGGCTTCGTCGTCGCGGCGCCATTCTTTCCCGACGAGAACGCGTTCGAGGTGACGAGACAGCACGGCGTCAACACCGAGAACGACCTCTGGAACGAGCCGGCCGACCTCGTCTTCGTGACCAAGCAGATCGTGAACGCGTCGGCAACGCCGTCCTCGGTGTGCCCGGTCGTGTCAGGACTCGTGAATCCGGCGCAAGTGGGCCTGGCCGGCCACTCCGACGGCGGAACCGCGGTCGCGATGCTCGGCTACGCGCGAGGTAACGATCCCCAGCGCCAGACCTATCAATCAATGCGCGCGAGCGTTAACTACAAGGCGGACATGGTGATGTCGGGTGGCGAGAACGGCGTCGACCCCTACACGCCTCTCGCGCCGGATCCGGCGCTCCTCCTCGTGCAAAGCGCGCAGGATCAATGCAACCGCGCGTTCAACGCCGTCAAGCTCTATCGCGACCTGCATCAGTCGAACAAGTGGTTCCTCGAGTTGCTGACGGCGCACCATCTGCCGCCTTTTGACGGCGTCGACGTACCCGCCTTTGGCGAAGTCGCACGGACCTCGGTGCAATTCTTCAAGGTCACGCTCGAAGGGGCCGCGCCCAAGAGCGGACTCGACGCCTTCGGGAACCAACTGCCGCTCGTTGCGCGCATGGTCTACGACGGTCGTGGTCCGTCGATTCCAGCCCTCCGGCCCTCGGACGAGAAATGTGGTCCGACCTGATGGCGACCTCAAAGCGCCATTTTCGTGACGAAAGGCCTTAACCCTCCACTTCCTTAGCGCGGTACGGTCGATTTATGACGTTGCCGCACGTTCCGTGCTCGCCAACGAGTTGCCACGCCGGGTTCACCTCGGACGCGACCGGCGGCGCCAGTTCCGTGCCGTGTTCCGTCGGAACGAGGCGTTAGGCCGATGTTCCAGGTTCGCATCCACGGGCGGGGGGGTCAGGGTGTGGTGACCGCGGCGGAGATGCTCTCGGTGGCGGCGTTTTCCGAAGGTCGTCACGCGCAGGCCTTTCCCAGTTTCGGCTCGGAGCGAATGGGCGCACCGGTGGTCTCCTACTGTCGGATCGACGACCGTCCCATCCGTACCCGAGAACCGGTGATGGAACCGGACGCCATCATCATCCAGGACGTTACCTTGCTGCACCAGGTCGACCTGTTCGCGGGTCTGACGCCCGACGGCTACGTCCTCATCAACACGTCGCAGAGTTTCAACGAGCTGGGACTCGAGTCGCTCTTCAGTAACTTTCGCCCCGAGCGACTGCGCAACTGCCCGGCGACGGAGATCGCCCTCGAACACGTCGGACGCGCGCTGCCGAACGCCGCGCTGCTCGGCGGGTTCGCCGCGTTAACCGGTGAGGTCACCCTCGACGCGATCGACGCGGCGGTACGAGAACGTTTCGCCGGCGTCGTGGGCGAACGCAACGCCGCGGCCGTCAAGGCGTCGTTCGATTTCGTCACGCTCTCAACCGAGGAGATGGCCCATGCTTCGCCAGATTGAGGGTTCTCGCGCCGTGGCCGAGACGGTGGCGCTCTGTCGGCCCGAAGTCGTCTGCGCCTACCCGATCTCTCCCCAGACCCATATCATCGAGGCGATTGGCGTGATGGTGAAGTCCGGCACGCTCGCGCCCTGCGAGTTCATTAACGTCGAGTCGGAATTCGCGGCGATGTCGGTCTCGATCGGTGCGTCGGCGGCGGGCGCACGGGCCTACACCGCGACGGCCAGCCAGGGCCTCTTGTTCATGATCGAAGCCGTCTACAACGCGGCGGGACTGGGACTGCCGATCGTGATGACCTTGGCGAACCGGGCCATCGGGGCACCGATCAACATCTGGAACGACCACAGCGACGCCATGGCGGCGCGCGATTCGGGCTGGATCCAGCTCTTCGCCGAGTCCAATCAGGAGGCCGCGGATCTCCACGTGCAGGCCTTTCGCCTGGCCGAGGAGCTTTCGGTGCCGGTGATGGTGTGCATGGACGGATTCATACTCACCCACGCGGTCGAGGGCGTGGACGTACTCGATCAGTCGATCGTCGACCGCTTCCTTCCGCCCTACGAACCGCGTCAGGTGCT
>DAIOEY010000072.1:0-9219 GCA_036745995.1 Acidimicrobiales bacterium
CCAATCGACGGTGCACCGACGCAGGGTCACCTATTTCGAAAGGGCTTGAATCACGAGTTCCCCGATGTTGGCGGGCCACGCGTGTTGTCCGCCGATGATCGTCTGCAACGTGACAGTTACTCCGTTTCGGCATCGCGAGTAGGTCGTCAAAGTGATCGACGACGAGGGAGCCGAGGTAACCGGTCCCGACGTGCAACCGTCGAGGTGGGCCCATCGCGCCACTGATCCTTTTGCCGACAGTACCGTCGTGCCTCCCGCCACCGCGACGAATGGACCTCCGCCGTAGGGTATGACCGCGTCCGCGTCGCCGTGAATCTCGAACACCGAGAGCGGGTGGGGTGTGACGCACGACTTGGCGACGGCCAGGGGGATCTGTCCCTCGACGGGAATGATCACCGCCAACTCCTTGCTCAGCGTACAGCCGAGGTCCTCCACCATCAAGGCGCCGTTGGAGAAGCCAACGGCCGCAACCCGTGCGTGGTCGTACGATTCGAGGCGTTGCATTCGAGTTATTGTCGCCAGCGTGAACGCAACGTCGTTGATGCGTGCCAAAGCGGCCGCGGAGTTGCCTACCCCTTCGTTCCACGTGTTCCGGAAACCTTGGAGAAAGACAACGACGTCGCCATTCTCGTCGGCGAGTTGCTCGATGTCCGTCTCGTTGATGGTGTTCGCCGCGGTGTCGGTAGCGCCATGGAAGACGAGAATGAGTGCGCGGTGCGCGACGATCGGATTTGGCGGAATGTGGACAATGAAGGTCCGCACACGTCTATCGACCGTGACCGAGAGCGTGTGATCACCGGGAGCCATCCGATTGAGCGGCGCCACCGTCGCGTGAGAGACCGTACTGCTCTTGCTCGCTGTCCACCTCGAAGCGCTGGCCGACGCGTTGATCGGAGTCGACGCCACGGCCGTCGACGTTCCCGCCGACGTTGGATTGACCTCGACGCCGGCAGTGAAGAGCGCAACCGCCAGCGCCGTCGCCACCGCGAAGGATGAAAATCGCCGGGTGTTCCCTCTACTCGCCATCAATGTGCACCAAGTTTGTGATGAGATCATTGACCTTACGTAGTTCGTCGTGATCTGCGGCCGTTCCAAAGACCGAGAACACGTGCCCGTGATTGCCTTCTCGCCAGTCAACCGCTTGTCCCGGTCCACGATTGAGGACTATCGCGTCCACGCCGGGAACGTCCCGCAGTTCGTCCAAACCTTCGACGGCGACCACCCGTCGCATCGCTGCCGGGGCTTGCACGTAGAACAGATACGCCAGGCAGTTGCAGTGTGGCAATTCGTCCACGGCAATCGACTCACCCAAACTCAATCGCATGGCCCAAGAGAGCAGTCGAATACCCGTCGCGGCCTCGAGCATCTCCGGCACCCCGCCCCCGATGCGACCGTTCACCTCAATGACGACTGGACCGGACGGCGTGAGTTTGATCTCGGTGTGTAGACAACCCAGCCGCACGCCAATCGCGGCGGCAGCCTGGCTGGCGACTTCTAAGACAGCGGCCTGCTGGGTTGCGTCGAGAGCACTCGGAATGAAGAAGCCGGTCTCGCGAAACGGAAAGGCCGGAGGCATGCGGCCGTTGATCGCCAGATGGCTGATTCGACCATCGCTCACAATGGACTCGACCGACACGTAGCCGGCGAACCCCGCACCGGCGACCGCCGCGGGCGAGTCGGGAATGTACTCTTCGAGCACGAACTCTCGCACGGGACCCTCGCCGGAACAAAACTGCTTCACCAGAGCTCGTAGTTCGCTCAGAGAACCCACGGGAAGCGTGTCGCGGCTCGCTTCTCCGCGGCGCGGTTTGAACACTGCGGGAAAGGAAACCTCCTCTTCCATTTTCGCACGGGTGGCGTCACTGTCGGCCTTGGAAATGATCCAACTCTTCGGCACGACGAGTCCGCCGTTCGCCAGCGCCGCGCGCTGGGCATACTTATCGGTAAGACGCAGGGCGGTTTCTGGCGTCGAATAGGCAAGTCCGATGCGAGCAGCGATTTCGGCGGTGAAGCGAAGCACGTCGTCGGCCAAGCCCAGAATTCCTTGAGGGTTACGTTGTGCCACGGTCGACGCAATCTCGTCGTACGACAGTCCCGCGACGTCGATCGTGGGTCCGAATCTGTTCAACAATCTGGACATTGAGGTTACCTCGGGCTGAGAACTATCGACGATCCAAAGGAGTTCACACACGTCCTGGGCCGCGTCAACCAGCGACAGCGTGGCGAAGGAGCGCGGATGGTACACGTACGCAAGTGTTGGTAGTTGGGCGTTCGCTCGGGCTTTGGTCGCGCGCACCATGGAACCTAAATCTGTTTACGGGCTAGGAGCAACAGCGCGTTGTCATTCAGGTACCGATCGTTGCTCACCATTATCAGGCCGCCCTGTGAATCTCGAATGATTCGATCGAGCGAATACGGGCTATCGCGCTTGTAGCCCATGATCCCGCAGATACCGAGGGCGGCTGTCGAAGTTCTGGCTGCCAGTTCGGACGTCGACACCTTCAGACTGCGAAGCGCGATGGTGAGGCCCGCGTCCTCAACACCCGAGGTCGCGTCGAGGGCGCCAAAGCGTAGAGCTGATGCCACGAGCAGACTGCGACCCTCCTGGAGGTCAGCGGCAATCTCGGCAAGTCGAATCGCCGAAGGGGGTACCGTGCCGATCGTTCGTCGGGCGGCTGCGTGAACGAAGGAATGTGCTTTCGCGGCGGCGGCCTCGGTCAGACCGACCCACGCAGCGCTCAGAAGAAGTTGCCGCGCCTGACCGGCGCCATCATTGACGATCGTCGCGAAGGGAACCGGAAATATCATCTCCGGTCGAACCTCGCACTGCAGTCGAAATCCCTTGCTGCACGTGCCGCGCAGCCCGAGGGTGTCCCAGTCCGACGTCGGCTCGATGTCGAAATCCAACCGTCGACACGCAATGAGTACCTGGTCCGTCTCCGTCGCGTCGGCTGATCGGCGAGCCTGTGTCAGAACGACGTCGGCGTGCTCACCGTACGAGATGGCGAGAGCCTGTTTGTCTAACGTCCATGGAATTTTGGCGGTCTCGATTGCACAAAGACTCCGAGAAACGTCTCCGCCCACACCGACTTCGCTGTACGCGTTCGCGAGAAGAAGATTCTCCGAGACGACGTCCTGCGCCAGGGCAAGCAGCGCCGGCGTTGATCCGTGACGATTCAGACTGAACACCTCAATCGTATGCATGGCTAAGACCACGGCGCTCGACGCGCAGTGCGTCGCGAGTGCTCTCACCGCGCCCATCATCTCCAATATGGTCGCTCCGCCGCCGCCAATTTCCGTGGGGAGGAGCGCGGAGAGGAAGCCACCGGCCCTCAGTGCCTCGACGGCTTCGTGGGGGAATCGTGCGAGTCGATCAACGTCATCGGCGACTGGTCCGGCGACGTCGACGCCGAGGCGCCACGCCGCACTTTCCCACTCACCTTGAGCCTCGGACGGTGCTATCAGTCCTTCGTAAAGTTCGTTACTCATTACTCCTCCGTAGTTGGTGTTCCCAGGTCGTCTCGGGGCGAGACACCCGCAAAGTCCTCGAGGACGTGACGATCAAGCAACGCGACGGCACGATTTCGACCCTCGACGACGTGCATGCTGTGATCGAGTTCTGGAACAAACTTGGCAACGTAGTTCTTCGGTGCGACGACGCGGCTTCGATCAATCGAACGCAGTAACGGAACTCGTGGAAATGGGTAAAGATCCTGAAGGCTTGCCAGCACCATCAAGTCAGTGCCATTCTTGACAACGGTGGCCATGAGGTCGACCTTGTACGCCGACGGCAGCACCTTTCGACACGCGTCAAACAGGCCAGCGGTTATCCACCGAAGCCTCAGCGCAGGCACCTTCAACTGAACCGCCAGGGCTCGAACCGACTTGCGACGTGAGGTTTCCATTACCGATATGGCGTGGAGCACGTCGTTGCCCACCGGCGGATTGATGGCGCACGCGCCTCGCGCCTTCAAGATCAGCGCACCTTCTGCCGCCAGGTAGGCCCCCGAACAGAGACCGATCAAAATCACGTTCGAGGGGTCCTCGGGACTCACTGCCTTCACGGCGTCGGGGATGTCAGTGAGCCAATCCTGGTCGTACAACGGATGAGCGGGTTGGCCTGGAAGCCAGGGACTATCGCCGAGTCCACTCAGATCAAATCGCAAGCAGCGCAGCCCGTGGCTCGCCCACCGGCGCGCCAGCTCGACCCAGAGACGCGCGGGCCCCGTGTGCTCTTCGTTGGACACGTTGAGAAATACAATGAGCGGGCCCTTCACCTCGTTCGTTGGCTCACTCACCACGCCGAACAATTGTCGAGGACCGAGTTGTACAAAATACTCGCGAACGGCGGACCTCTCCTGGTCGTTGGACACGATTGCCCTCGTTGCCTGATCGGTTACCGCGAACGGTTGCGTTGCGCCGTTCGGCTCTAACAACCACGAAGTGATCTGACCCATTGTCTTCTCGGGCATAGCGGCATCCAACGGATCGATGTCGAGCAACGACACCTGCTCCGAGGTCGTCTCCCACTCAATACTTTCTTGGT
This sequence comes from Acidimicrobiales bacterium, assembly GCA_036745995.1. Taxonomy (GTDB): domain Bacteria; phylum Actinomycetota; class Acidimicrobiia; order Acidimicrobiales; family RAAP-2; genus RAAP-2. Next base: position 4,547 of record DAIOEY010000072.1, read on the forward strand.
CCAGTCGTTCAAAGAGTTTCTTGGAGATCGTCCGGTCGTCACGGGACACGACGAGGACTCGATCGGCAAGTGGTCCCGGTCCGAGGTTGGCAAGGTTCAACCGCCGTAGATCATCGGCTGCTTGGTGCGTAAAGACGAACTCCGACGTTTCTATCGGCGCGTTGGTATCGAACTGGACGTCGTTCCGGCGCAATGCCTCGAGCGCCCCCAATTCGCGTAGATAACTTCGCCCGGACTCACACGGATCCCACAGGACTAACGACGACAGTGCGAGATCATGATCGGCGCTCGCTTGACCGAGCAACGTGGCACCGAGCCTCATACCGACCGCCGCAATCGACGTCACGCCGAGCGACCGCAGTAGTTTGACCGCCTCGACCACACTTTGCGTCCACGCGCGATCTCGTAGCGGACCTTCAAAGGCGCCGCTCGAATCGCCCGTGCCCTGATAGTCGAAGCGGAGCGTGACGAAGCCGTGTTGGGCGAGTGAAATCGCCAGATAACGAATTGCGCGTCGTGCCGCGCGGGCCTCGCGTCCAATCGGCGGAGCCAAAACGACGCCGCCTCGTACTAACGCGTCAGCGGGTCTGGTTAGCCAACCAACGAGTGGGCCCTCCGAAGGGCCGAACCACAGCGGTTCTTCGACCGTGTGCACGTCACGCGGCGACGACGTCAGTGGAACTCCGAGGACCGAATGTCGTGGGTGAGCGTTAGTCGTTCGCGAACATCGTGCGGCCAGTCGCTCACTTTGACGCCGTGTTTGAGCAGCAACGCGAGAGTGATTCGTTCGAGGCCGAAGGCGAAGCACGCCGAGTGCGCACGGCTCCCGTCGGGCGCGATGATGCCGTAGGCTTCGCCGAAGTGATCCTCGTGATAGTTCGCTGAACCGATGGCGCCGGGCACCTCGGAAGAGATCGGGGCCACCAGCTCAAACTTAAGCTCCTTCTCACGTTGGCCAGCTCCCAACAGCCTTCCCGCTCGGCCGAAGAACGGATCATTGGCGGGCACGACGTCGATGGAGAGACCGAGGCTCTCCAACAGCGCACGTCCCCGAACGAGCCACTGCTCGCGATGCTCGAGCGCCCCCTCCCTTGAGCCCACGTAGACAAATTCGTGCATTTTGAAAGATTGCATACGAGCGGGATCATCGCTCGGCTCGTGGCGAAAACAGTAGGCCTGAACCTCGTACAAACGTCCATCTTGCGGTAAGGACGTGCCGACGAGTAGCGGATACACGCTGTGACACGTCGCCGAGCACAACGCGACCTCGTCGGTAGATAACAACCCGGCCCAATCGCCTCCCGCGTCGACGCTTTGCAGGAACGCAGCGAGCTCGGCTTCGCTCCCTCGGAAACTCGTTACGATGCCCATTAAGTCAGGAAAGGACGAGATGTAACCCGCCCTCTCGAGCGTGGAGAGAGCGATTACCGGGGGGAAATAGAGTTGCTCAAGCCTCTCGTCACGGCCCGCCGCTGAAACGTAGGCTTCGAGACCGCGAAGAATTCTTTCGAATCCGAATGATCGGTGATAGACCCCGGCCGTTCCGCCGTCCACGAGTACACCGGCATCCAGGAGACATCGACGGAAATCTTCAGCGCTCACAGGGACTCCCCTTCGAACCGCGGAGGACCGACCATCGTCCAAAGGCGACCCGTGCCGGTCGACCAACACTGCCGAGGGGCATAAGGGCTCCTAGAATCGACGTGGCACATTGAAATCGACCACTGTTCCATCGTGCCTTTCGATACCCGACATTGAACGCATCCCCGTATGGCCGCGTCGGGCCAACGCTAGCATGAGGGCCAATTTCTCGAGGTCTGTCATGCGCTCTCTTGGGCAAAGTGATCGTCACCTCCGCCGATGGATTAACCATCGTCCCTCCGGATCTGGCCGTCGTGCTCGTTCATCGCAGGCGCGAACCGACGCCGTGGGGACAGCAACATCGAAGCGGCTCAGCGCGCCGAAAAAACCCGATCACGAACTACCGCGGGCCAGAGATCCACGTCAAGTCCGTGCTGGTGAAGTAACGCCAGTGTGATTCGCTCAAGACCGAAACCGACGCACGCGGTATGGGCAACGCTCGCGTCGGACTGGGAAATATTGTAGACCCGACCAAAGTGATCCTCGTGATAGTTCGCGGACCCAATGGCGCCAGGCGACTCGGACGTTATCGAGGTCACCATCTCGAACTTGCGCTCCTTCTCTCGCTGACCCGCCCCGATCAAAAGCCCGCCGCGACCGAAGAAGGGATCATTCGCCACCACAACGTCAACGGAAAGACCGAGTCGCCGCATGAGTTCCGTGCCCCGGTGAAGCCATTGCTCACGGTGCGCCAATGCGCCGCTCTCCGAACCAACATAGACAAATTCGCGCATGCGGAACGATTGCATTCTCGAGGGGTCATTGCTGGGTTCGTGGCGAAAACAGACGGCCTGCACTTCGTACAAGAGCGAGTCAGCAGCGAGTGCGGCGTCAGCAAGTAGTGGATAAAGGTTATGGCACGCCGCTCCGCACAACGCGAGGTCGGTGGGTGACAACAATTCGGACCACTCCTCTCCAGCGGCGACCTTCGCCAGTAGTGAGGGGAGATCCGCTTCGCGGCCCGCGTAACTCGAAATCATTCCGATCAAATCGGGGTGCAGCGCCAGATAGTCGCTTCTCACGAGAGCCGAACTGGCGATGAGAGGAGAGAATTGAAATTGGCGACGCTCCTCATCGGCGGCGACACTCGAGATGTAGACCTCGAGACCACTCACGATCGACTCAAACGAGAACGAACGGTGGTAGACACCCGGACTTCCGCCGTCGATCAGAAGTCCCGCAGCGAGAAGACTCTGACGGAAGCCCTCAACGCTCATTACTGCTCCCTCTCATCATTTCAATCACGCGACCTCTGTGGTGGCGCACTACTGCGAATCGACCGTCACGCCTAACGACACCAAGGCTTCGCGGATCGACGCGACAGATTGAAACGTGTCTCGTCGGAGCAAGGAATCCGGAAACTCAATATCGAATGCGTCTTCCAACCCGAGCATCACGTTCACGCTGGCGTGCGAGGAAAGACCGTTCTGGTACAAGTCGTCGTGATCCTTCAAGCGCAATGCAGTGCCTGGTAGGCGACCAAGGGCCTCGAGAACACCCCGGATCGTGGCGTCGGTGTCGGTCATGGATTTGCTCTGATCAACTGCTCGTTGATTTGTGCCACGACCGCCGCCGTGGCGATACCGCCGCCGTGGCTGAGACTGACTGAAAGGTGTTCCACACCTTGTCGTTGAGCTATCTCGGCGGCCACGCCGTGTAGAACGATCTCCGGACGACCTTTCGTCGAACGGCGCACTTCAATCTCTCGCCACGACGGTACCACGTCTCCACCGTCGAGAATCTTCAACACCGCCTCCTTCGCGGCGAATCGACCAGCGAGACTTGCGGCGGCGATACGGGAACTTCCACCACAACTCTCGACTTCTTGTGCGGTGAAGAGGCGCTCGACGTAGCGCAAACCAAACTTCTCGATCGAGTCCTGTACCTCGTCAATTGGTTGTACGTCTATCCCGATCAGAATCGTCATTCGTTACCCGTTGACCTTCTCGACAGTCCCTCAATCGGTTGGTGAGGAACGAGACATTGCGCGTGTTCCGGTTGTCGTGCTCTGTCCTTCATCACGGCACCTTGCCCTCGCGGTATTTGCTTGCTCGGATACTAGTTGTTGACGCGTTCTGCGTTTGAGATGTTCGCTCCTGCGGTGGGAATGTTTCGTGCAGGTTTCGTTGAGAGCGACGACAACGAGAAAAGCTCTCAACTCGCTACGCAATCGTAATCGCACCGTCGGGGGCGTCGACGGTAATGGTGTCGCCGTCGTGGAAGTCACCCTTCAAGAAGGCGAGCGCCAGGGGATCCTCCAGTTTGCGCTGGATGACCCTCTTGAGTGGTCGGGCCCCAAAGGCGGGATCGAATCCCTCGTGCGCCAACACCGCCGACGCGGCCGGTGTCACGTCCAGGACCAGACGACGTTCGGCGAGGCGCCGGCGTAGTCGACCCAATTGGATCCCGACAATGACCGCGAGATCGTGCTCGTCGAGGGAGCGGAACCGGATGATGTCGTCAATACGGTTCACGAATTCAGGGCGGAAGAACTCCTGAGGGTCGCCGACAAGGTTGCTCGTCATGATGAAAACAACGTTGGTGAAGTTCACCGTGCGGCCCTGACCGTCCGTGAGACGTCCGTCGTCGAGCACCTGCAGCAGGATATTGAACACGTCCGGATGGGCCTTCTCGATCTCGTCGAGCAGCACCACCGCGTAGGGCCGACGGCGCACGGCTTCGGTCAACTGGCCACCCTCTTCGTAGCCGACGTACCCCGGAGGGGCTCCGATCAGACGACTGACCGAGAACTTCTCCATGTACTCACTCATATCCAATCGCACGACGGCGCGCTCGTCATCAAAGAGAAATTCTGCGAGCGCCCGGGCGAGTTCGGTCTTGCCCACCCCGGTCGGACCCATGAAGAGAAACGAGCCAATCGGACGGTTCGGATCCGACAGCCCGGCGCGTGAACGGCGGATCGCGTTGGCGACCGCCCCGACCGCCTCGTCCTGACCTACGACACGAGAGTGCAACAGGTCCTCCATGCGCACGAGCTTGTCGATCTCGCCTTCGAGCAATTTGGACACCGG
>DAIOEY010000073.1:0-1636 GCA_036745995.1 Acidimicrobiales bacterium
CTGCTTCACTCTTCCTGTCGCTGCCAACCTTTCTGAGGAGCCACGCCTTGCCGCAAATTCTCATTATTGACGACGACCCCGATCTACTCAGCGTGTGTCGCGTTGGACTCGAAGCTATGGGACACACACTTCACACCGCCGAAACCGGTGAAGAGGGACTTGTTGAGGCGGCCGTCTTTCCCCCGGACGTCATTGTCTTGGACCTTGGGTTGCCCGACCTCGACGGGCTCGAAGTGTGCAAGAGGATTCGTAGTTGGAGCAGTGTCCCTATCATCGTGCTCTCTGCCGACGGATCAGAAGACCGCAAAGTGAGCGCGCTCGACGAGGGAGCGGACGACTACATGACAAAGCCGTTTGGAATGCGCGAACTCAACGCGCGCCTCAACGTTGCTCTGCGCCATCGTTCAAGCGACAGCGGTGATCATCCTGCCGAGGTTGTCGTTGGGCACCTTCGTCTTGATCTCATACATCATGAAGCGACGCTCTCAGACGAGCGTCTCGATCTCGCGCCCAAGGAGTTCGAGTTTCTTGCCTACCTTGCGCTCAATGTCGGCAAGATCTGCACACGCCGAATGATCTTGGAGAACGTGTGGGGGCCTGGGTACGGCAGCGAGTTCCACTATCTAAAGGTGTATGCGTACCGGTTGAGGCGCAAGCTAAACGACGAGAAGGGCCTCTTCCTGCAGAGCGACCCTTCGGTTGGCTACCGACTCGCGCAGCCGCAGTGACTCAGCTCGACCTTGGCGTGAGGTACTTCATGGCGCCAACTATTTGCGGAATCCTTGAGTTGCGCGACGTCGCTCTCGACGACTCGTTCCAAGCGGGGCGTAGCCCTGATCGCGTTTACGCCCTCGGACGACGTACCTCATGCGCACCTGGGGATAATGTTTCGATTTTACAAGCAAAAATGATTCCATAACTCCTGGTGGGCCGCCTGGGTCTGGATCCCAGCGCCTGAGGATCAAAAGAAGCTTGTGGATGGTTGTTGGGAGTCGGTCTGGTCGCGCATGTCGTTTGTTTTCAAGGAACCGTGTTGTCCCTTGTCGGTCTCGTGTCCTATTGAGAGTGGACCTGAGCTTTCGCGGGTCTTGATCGAAAGAAATCCGTACATTTTGGGAGCAGTGGCTTTCCAACCTCTTGCATGCCATCGCCTTAAGACCAGTTCGCTGATGTTCGCTCGTGACCGTAGGCGCTTTGAATACTGGGCTTTCATTTCACGGACGTTCGGGCGCGACCGCACGTAATCGCCGACGTTGCTAAAGGCGTTGCTAAAGAATTGCGATTGCACACCGTGCAAAGGGTCAGATTTCTGATCCGATAGTCTCCGAACTCGACACTCCTTGTGTGGCGCATAAGTCGCGCCAGGTTTGGCGCTGACGAAGTTTCTTCCATTCCGCTGAATTTTCTACTCAGATCGGCACCGTCGCGACCCTTGGGTTTTAGGAGCACGAAGAGCCAGTTCTTTCAGTGGGCCGCCCGGGTCTCGATCCCGGCACCTTGGGATTAAAAGAAACTTGCGAAGTGTTGTTGTGTGTCGGTCTGGTCGTGTAGGTCGTTTGTTTTCACGGAAACGCGTTGTTCTCCGTCGGTCTGGTCTCGTGGTGTTGCAGAAATATGAGGCCTGAAGTGAGGCCTG
>DAIOEY010000073.1:1736-9199 GCA_036745995.1 Acidimicrobiales bacterium
TGAGGCCTGAAGTGAGGCCTGTTAAAGCGCGCGGCGTCGTTCGCGACTCCCTCAGCCTCCACTTATTCCAGGCCGATTCACCGCAGCCTTTGGCGTTCGTTGCCGAGCCGTGCAGTGCGTACGGTGCGCACGTTTTCGTATGAAACTGATCGCCAACAAGGGTAACGACGACGTCCTGGCTGGCCAGCTCAACACTCTGCTGGTGTCGACGTAGGTCGTCAGCAGTTGGTTTACCGTGAGCCTGCAATAGTGAAGTGAAGACTCACGAATCAACTGATTCGCGGATGGTCCTCGATACCGGCGATAGTACGCGAATCAGTCCCCGTCTCCTGCTGCGCCGTGGCGATGCGAGAACTCGCGGCTACGCGCGATCCGCGTCCGAGTGGACGTCGCTTCCAACGGGAGTACGCAAGCCGACCGCCAGACGGTTCCATCCGTTGATGGTCACGATGGCGAGAGTTAGAGCGACAATCTCTTCGGGGCTGAACTGATGCGCCACCTGCTCGTAGACGTCGTCGGGTGCACCCGAGCTTGGCAACAAAGTGAGTGCCTCGCACCAGGCGAGGGCCGCGCGTTCGCGCGGCGAATAGACCGGCGCTTCGGGCCACACGACGACGAGGTGAAGTCGTTGACTCTCCATGCCGATACCTTGGGCATCCTTCGTGTGCATGTCCACGCAGTAGGTGCAGCCGTTCAACTGGGATGCGCGCACCTTCACCAACTCGAGCAACTCCGGATCAAGAGAGCTTGAGTGAACGGCCGCTTCGAGGGTCGCCATTGCGTTGACCGCGGCGGGAAAGACGGTTCGGTAGTCGATGCGCATTGTCATATCCCTTTCGTTCGGGTCGCTCATTGTCCGGAATGCTGGGGGATTTCCCGGCCGATCAGTGCGCGTTGGTTCTATTTTGGCGTAACCGGATTAACCTTTCTTCTAGTCCATGCTAGTGAAAGGCTCGTTCCGTGGTCCCCCCAATTGACGCCAATGCCACGTCCGCGCCCACGCCCATCGCGTCCGCGCGGATTGTTCGTGACGTCTCGAGCCGCCAGCCAGCACGTTGGCAGGACGCCCGGTTGATCGACATCATCGAAGAGACGCCAGACGCCGTGACCTTGCGGCTGCGACTCGTAGATTCTGCCGATTTTCTCCCGGGGCAGTATTACAACGTGCGACTGACGGTACCTGGTCGGATCGGTCCGATTCAACGGGCCTACTCCGTTGCCTCATCACCCGTGCCAGAGACGTCGACTATCGATATTGGTGTGCGCGAGGTACCCGGCGGTTTGATCTCACCGCAACTGGTCCGGGGTCTCAGCGTGGGTGACCAGATCCAAGTGCGAGGTCCGGTTGGGCGTTTCACCTGGACGACGGATGATGGTGGCCCGGTCCTGTTGGTCGGAGCGGGCAGCGGTGTGGTCCCGCTCATGAGCATGATTCGCTATGCGGTAGCGGCGGATCTCGACATCCCCATGCGCCTCGTGTGCGCGTCGAGCAGTTTCGATAACGCTTTCTACCATCGTGACTTGGCCAATTTGGCCGAACGGTACCCGTGGTTGGAGGTCGTGCACACGTTCACTCGTGATTCGAGCGATGTTCGAGCAACACACCATCGCCGGATCGATGACCGCATGGTGGCCGACGCCGTCGCGGGACAGTTCCCGAGACGTGCGTACATCTGTGGCCCGCCAGCGATGGTGGAAGACGTGCAGGGCTGGCTAGGTGAACTTGGAGTCGATCCGCACCGGGTCCGGGTCGAGAAGTACGACTGACGATCCGCCGCGACTTCGCGCAGTTGGGAATGGCCGAATCTGTCAGTGAACTCGTTTCGCGATTCAGTGCTCCGCGCGATTCGTCGGTGTCTCGAAGAGTTCGTCAAGGGTCCTAGTTTTTTGACGTGGGTAACGTCACGCGTGGAGTTCGAAGTTGATGCGCCCGCCCTCGATGCCGAGCGCTTGGCAGGCTTGGCGTGCTGACGCCACCATTTCAATAGGACCGGCGATCAGTAGCGACAGCGCGCCGGATCCCACTAACTAAGTTTCCGGATTACCTCGTTGATCATCGGCGCATCGATGCGCCGATGAAAGTGAGCGGAGAGGTCCCGGGGGCTTCGGGTGAAGGTATGGATCACCGACAACTGATCTTGGCAGCGATCAAGTTCTTCCAACGGTTCACGAAAGAGGATCGACGCCCGATCTCGACTCGAACAGAGCAGTGCCATTGGCACCGTTGAATGGCGGGCCGAGGCGAACCGCACGATGGACGTGAAGGGTGCAAGACCGCTTCCGGCACCAATCATCAACAGCGGGCCTCCGTCGGCCTCGTTCCACGTCAGAGAGCCAAAGGGTCCGTGCAAGTGGATCTGATCACCCTCGCCGACCTGACGGGCGAGTAAGGGAGAAGCGCGCCCGTCAGGGATCTCACGAATAGTGATCTCGATCTTCGAACCCGGTGGCCGCGGCGACGATGAGACCGAATACGCCTGTTCGACGACCCCGGGAGCGCCATCGATTCGCATGCGCACGAGGTAGTACTGTCCGGCAACAAAGTCCGCCGGCTCTGGTAGTTCCAGGATTAGCGTCGTGGCGTCGGAGCATTCGGAGCGAACTCCGACGACCGTCGCCACCAGCCACAGCCGACCCCTATCCGGGGCGAGCCAGCGATGGAAGAACTCATTCGAGCTCATTGGTTACGAGCCCGGTGGCGTTTCGGTACCAGCGGCGCCGGGCAATGTTGCGCCGTTGTCCAACTCGGCACGCAGACTTCGTGCCGCCGCCACTAGGTGGGCTAGAGCCGGAAGGACCTGCTCGTAGCGGCGGGTCTTGAGGCCACAATCAGGATTTATCCACAACCGGTTGGGTCCGAGGCTCTCGAGCGCGCGGCGCAACAACCCCTCGAACGCGGCGACTTCGGGGACCTGCGGTGAATGCACGTCGTAAACTCCCGGTCCCACTCCGCCCTGATACGACGAGTTCTGCAAGACGTCCACGGATGCCATGTCAGAGCGCGCCGCCTCGAAGGAGAGGACGTCCACGTCTAACTCGTCCAGAACAATGATGACGTCATCCAGTTCCGCGTAACACATGTGCGTGTGCACCTGCGTGGCGCTGGTCGCCGCGGAAGTGACCAGTCGAAAGGCGCGAGTCGCCCACTTGAGATACTCCTGACGTTCATCCTTGCGAAGAGGTAGACCCTCGCGTAAGGCTGGTTCATCGATCTGGATGATGGTCGACCCGGCCGCCTGGAGATCGATGAACTCGTCGCGCAGGGCCAGTGCGAGTTGGTCGGCGGTATCACGATCGGGCTGGTCATCGCGCACGAAGGACCACCGCAGCATGGTGATCGGTCCGGTGAGCATGCCCTTGACCGGTTTGGACGTACGTGACTGGGCGTAGCGAGTCCAGTCCAGCGTCATCGGGCCGCGGCGCGCTACGTCGCCGAAGAGAATCGCGGGACGTACGCATCGCGATCCGTAGGACTGAACCCACCCCCCTTCAGTGATCACGAATCCGGTGAGTCGCTCCGCGAAGTAGCGAACCATGTCGTCACGTTCGGGTTCGCCGTGCACGAGGACGTCCAGTCCGATTTCTTCTTGTACGACCAGCACGTGATCAATCTCAGCGCGCAGTATGGCGTCGTAGCCGGCGTCATCGAGCTGTCCGACGCGCCACGCCGCCCGAGCCCGTCGAAGTTCGGGGGTCTGGGGAAATGATCCAATGGTGGTGATTGGCAAGATCGGCAGCGCCAATTCGGCGCGCTGGATCGCAGCCCGCTCGCCGGCGGTCTCGACCCGGCGGGGATCAAATTTAGCAAACGACGCCACCCGCTGACGGATCACATCGTCGGTCACGCGCGACGAGGCCCGCCGGGCGGACCGAGCGGCTCGATTTATTTCGAGTTCGTTGGCGACCGCACCGCGACCGCCGGTAATCCCGCGAGACAGTACGGCCAACTCATCGATCTTGTCCTCGGCGAAGGCTAGCCACGGACGCACCTCTTCGTCGACCGCTTCGTCAGCCGCGCGACCCATGGGTACGTGCAACAAAGAGCATGACGTCGAGACGACGACCTCCCTGGTGAGTGACGTGAGCTCATCGAGCACGTCCAGACTGGCGTGAAGGTCGTTGGACCAGATATTTCGCCCGTCCACGAGCCCCGCGAAGAGCACCTTGTCCCCGAGACCACCGAAGGACTTCAGTGACTGAAGGTTTTCCATTCCGCGACAGAAGTCGAGTCCCACCGCCTCTACCGGTAGTTCCCTCACCACTCCCATGGCCGGGCCCAGATGACCAAAGTACGTCGACAGTGCGATCTTCGGCCGTGTCGCGTGCTCGCCGAGGCGCCGGTAGACGCGACGCAGTGCGGCCAGTTCTTCGGCGTTTCGCTCTTGCACCAGAGCGGGCTCGTCAATGCGCACCCACGCGGCGCCACCGTGCTTGAGTTGGGCCAAGACCTCGATGTACGCGTCGACCAGCGGATCGAGCAACTTCAAAAGATCAACGCCGTCGTGCACCGAGGTGCTGCACAGTACCAAGGTCATCGGACCGAGGAGCACGGGGGTGGTGAGGACTCCCAGGGTTGAGGCCTCGGCCAACTCGGCGCGCGCTTTGGTCGCATCGGGGACAAAAATGGTGTCGGAACTGAGTTCGGGCACCAGATGGTGGTAGTTGGTATCGAACCACTTGGTTAGGTCGAGGAGGGCGACAATTTTTCCGTTGACTTGGCCTCCTCGGGCCATGGCGAAGTATCGTTCACGGTCAACTGTCGTGTCGGCCCTGACGAATCGTGGCGCGATGGCACCAACCATGATCGCGGCGTCAAGCACGTGGTCGTACAACGAGAAGTCGTTAGAGGGGACGAAGTCAACCTTGGCGGTCGTCATGCTCTGCCAGTTGCGCCGGCGAATCGACGCCGCGACATCGTCGAGTTGCGCGTCGGTCACCGTGCCCGCCCAGTAGCCTTCGAGCGCCCACTTGAGGGCGCGATCGAACCCGATGCGAGGCATTCCGTGAATGGCGGTTCTCATGCGGTCTCCCTTAGGATTTTGAAATCACAGTGTTCGGCCCGATCCCGCGCACTGCTCGGCGCGGATTCGATGTAGGCAGTACGCGCATAGTGAAAGTTACGAGGCACTGGCCCTGACGATGACGTTGCGTAGCACTGTGGCTCTGGAATATTGGACGTCGCGAGTTGCCGTTAAGAGTACGAGTTGTTGAACGTTGCACACTTTGTGGAGCTTTCGCAGTACCTCAGTAGCGGGTTCGAGTGAGAGTTCGGCCCGGTGTCCCCGGTCCATTCGTCGTAATGAACCGCCGCCTTCGTCTGTCCGCGGGGCCCCAGTCGGTAGGCCAACACTCGATCGTCGTCGTGCTGGGGACTCGACACATTGTTGGCACGGACAATCTCGACGGCGTGTTTGGTCATCAATGGGGATTCGACCTACTCGCAACGGACCATTAGGCGTGACGCGGCGATGAAGCGATCGCTTCGAATAGTCGGCGCCACGCGAGTCTTGTCATCACCGAACCCGGAATCCGGCCGCGGCGGCGGCCTCGACATCGATCATCGCTGGACTCCAAGGCGGGTCCCACACGATGCGCACGTCCACGGGAGTTGAACTGTCCATGACTTCAACGACCGCGGCCCGAGACATCTCGGGGAGCGTCTCGGACGCCGGACAACCGGGCGTGGTGAGGGTCATCTCCACCACGATGGTACCGTCCTCCTCACGAACGTCGTAGACGAGACCTAAGGAGACGATGTCGAGGTAGAGCTCGGGATCGTGGACAGTCCCTAACGCCCCCCAGGCCGCGCCAACCACGTTGTTCACTCGAACCGCTGCGCCAACCGGAACCGTCGGGTCCGGATCGTGCGTTTGGTCGTTGGACGTCATGACGGCCTACGAAAGGTGACTTGCCAGTCACCGCCACCGATGTCGAGCGCCTCGTAGGAGAATCCCTGTGCACCGAGGACTCCTTCGAGCGGTACCGGCTCGAACGGTGCCAACACTACGAACTCTTCGTCCGGTTCGAGGGCCCCGACCGCGGCCATGATCTGGTCGAACGGTTCGTCACCGGCAGCAATGATCGGACGCGCATCAAACGATGCCATGTGAACCTCCTCAACCGGTCGCAACTTGATCGGTCTAGTTATTCTATTCTCAACTAGAGTTATAGCACGAGTTGTTCATCGCTCTTTTACACTGCGAAGGGGCTTTTTTATTTCTAACAAAAATTGCCACGGTGGTGGCGTCGCCGATACCGCTATCGCCGACGCGTCCATGGTTCGCCACGTAACCGCTGGGCACCGTCGTGGCTTTTGAAGTGGCGTCGTCACTGCCCGCGGGCGGGTGGCATGGGCGCCCGCCCGGACTTCCGAGCGCCGTCCCACCTCCGTCGGTGCCATTGAGTTTTCTCGCGGCCGCGTCGCTCGGCCTAGTGGGGTGCGGTGTCACGTTGATCTGGTTTCGCTCGTACGGCATTGTCAATCCCACCGACGACCAAGTGGTCGCCGCAGCGCACCTGGCCATGCTGGCGACCCTCTCGATGGGGGTACTCGGTGCCATCCACCAGTTCACCCCGGTGATTACCCAACGGCCATTTCGCTCGCTGCCGCTCTCGCGCGCGACGTTCCTGAGTTGGCTGGCCGGAGCGTGGTTGTTACCGTTGGGCTTTGCCACCAAGCAGGAGTCCGTCGTCGAGGCCGGGGGGTTCTTCGCGGGCCTGGCCGTCACGCTACTGATAGTGAACATCTTCCCGGCGTTGTCGGCGCGTGGCAAAGGGCCTCCGGTGACGGGACTGCGCTTCGCTGTCGGCGGATTCGTGGTGACTGCCTGTTACGGAGTTGTTTACGTCATCGATCGCCGCGGGCAATGGTTTGATCTGAACGCTCACGTGGTTCTGGCGCACGCGACCGTTGGGCTGTTCGCCTGGCTCGGGCTCACCTACGTCAGTGTGGCCGAGAAACTCTGGCCGATGTTTCTGCTCGCCCACGTCCCGGGTCAACGCCGATCATCGTGGCTCGCCGTGTGGGCAATCCCTTGCGGAGTGCTCCTGTTTTCACCGGGACTGCTCTTTGGGGTGGTGTGGCTCGCGTGGTGCGGGGCGGCAATTTTGTCCATTGGACTCGGTGCGCACCTCTTCTCGTTGTGGTTGCACATTCGCCATCGCCGACGTAAGGCCGATCTGCATCTGCTCTTCGTGGTCACGGCAGCGGCCTGGTTGGTCGTTGGGATCGGCCTCGCCCTGGCGGCGGAACTGACGCTTGGGCACCACCACCACCTGGGCATCGCTCTGGTGGCGGCATCGATCGTGGCGATCAGTGGATGGCTGTTGGTGGCTCTGGTGGGCCACGCGCACAAAGTCGTACCCTTCATCTTGTGGTCGGCACTGCGGGGGCGCGGTATCAAGGAGAAGGCGGACGGCACCCAACTCATGTTCGCCGATCTCTACGACCACCGCTGGGCCGC
>DAIOEY010000074.1:0-6328 GCA_036745995.1 Acidimicrobiales bacterium
ACCGTGGGCGTCTTTTCGCTCTTCGGCTTCCAGATCACGCCGGACACGGTGATCGCCCTGTTGACGATCCTCGGTTACTCGCTCTACGACACGGTCGTCGTCTTTGACCGCGTGCGTGACAACACGGGCGGCGTCCTTAAGTCCGGCGACATGAGCTACGGCGAGATGGTGAACCTCTCGATGAACCAGACGCTCGCGCGCTCGATCAACACCTCGCTCGTCGCGATCCTGCCGGTCCTTTCGGTGCTGATCGTCGGCGCCTACATCCTCGGCGCGACGACGCTGCAGAACTACGGCCTCGCGCTCGTGGTCGGTCTGTTCAGTGGAGCGTATTCCTCGATCTTCATCGCGAGTCCTTTGCTCGCGGCGTTCAAGGAGCGCGAGCCGCGTTTTCGCGAATTGGCCGCGCGCGTGGCCACGAGGAGCGAGCGCCGCGTCGTGACCCCGGCCGCAGCCGCGTTGCTCGGTGCCGACGGCCCTCAACGATCACAGCAGAGCGCCGCTCGATCGGCGCGCAGCACGGCTCGGGCGGCGAATTCGCCGGTCCAGGCACGGCCGCGTAAGCAGAAACGGCGCTAGGGCACCGGTAGGCTGACCCTATGGTTAGCCTCACTTCGCGTTCCACACCCGACAGCGCGTTGGTCAGTTCCATCGAGCGGCTCATCGCGCGCTTTCGCGAGCACCACGCCACGGAGGGCACCGAGGTCATCCGTCGGGCGGGGATGGTGGCGATCAGCGCCCACGAAGGTCAGTTGCGCCGCACCGGCGAGCCCTACGTGACCCACCCCATCGCCGTGGCCGGTATCGTCGCCGACCTCGGTCTGGACGCCCCCACGATCGCCGCGGCACTGCTGCACGACGCCGTCGAGGACACCGGGATCACCACCCAGTGGCTCGCCAAGGAGTTCGGCGAGCAGGTGACCGCCGTCGTTGACGGGGTTACCAAGTTGGACCGGCTCGAATTCGACTCCAAGGAGGCCCAACAGGCCGCCACGATCCGCAAGATGTTCATCGCCATGGCCCAGGACTGGCGGGTCTTGCTGATCAAGCTGGCTGACCGCCTGCACAACATGCGCACGATCTCGGTGATGCCCATGGCGCGCCAGCGCTCCATCGCCCAGGAGACGCTCGACGTGTACGCGCCGCTCGCGCACCGGCTCGGTGTCCAGCAGGTCAAGTGGCAGCTCGAAGACCTGAGTTTCGCGACACTGCACCCCAAGCGCTACGCCGAGATCGAGCAGATGGTCGCCGCGCGCCAGCCCGAGCGCGAGGCGTACCTCAACGAGGTCATGGAGACGCTGAGCGCCAAGCTGGAGAGTTTCGGCATTTCGGGAGAGGTGCGCGGGCGGCCGAAGCACTTCTGGAGCATCTACGAGAAGATGGTCATCGGCGGCAAGGAGTTCGACGACATCTTCGACCTCGTGGGACTGCGCGTAATTGTGGACGAGGAGCGCGACTGCTGGGCGGTGCTCGGGGCGATCCACGCCCTGTGGGCGCCGGTGCAGGGCCGATTCAAGGACTACATCAACTCGCCCAAGTTCAACCTGTACCAGTCGCTGCACACGACGGTCATCGGTCCTCGCGGCAAGTCGGTCGAAGTCCAGGTTCGAACCCAGGAGATGCACCGACGAGCCGAGTTCGGCATCGCGGCCCACTGGGGCTACAAGGAAGGTGCCTCGGGCAGCGAGATCGCCTGGATGAAACGCCTCGTCGACGTCGAAGAAGAGGAGAATGACCCGATTGCGTTCTTGGAGGCGCTCAAGCTCGACCTCGGCCAGGACGAGGTCTACGTCTTCACGCCCAAGGGGCGCGTCATCGCCCTCGTCGAGGGTGCCACGCCCATCGATTTCGCCTACGCCGTGCACACCGAGGTCGGCCACCATTGCGTGGGCGCCAAGGTGAACGGTCGCCTCGT
This sequence comes from Acidimicrobiales bacterium, assembly GCA_036745995.1. Taxonomy (GTDB): domain Bacteria; phylum Actinomycetota; class Acidimicrobiia; order Acidimicrobiales; family RAAP-2; genus RAAP-2. Next base: position 1,916 of record DAIOEY010000074.1, read on the forward strand.
GCCGCTCGACACCGCCCTGCACTCGGCCGACGTCGTCGAGATCGTCACCAGCAAGAGCGAGTCGGCCAGCCCGTCGCGCGACTGGCTCGGTATCGCGATGTCCTCGCGCGCCAAGTCCAAGATCCGCCAGTGGTTCCAGCGCGAGCGTCGCGACGACGCCATCGAGGGCGGTCGCGAGGAACTCACCAAGGCGCTTCGCCGTGAGGGCCTGCCCATCGCCACCTCGCTCTCGTCGAGCGCGCTCGACGCGGTGATCAAGTCACTCAACCTCGACGACCTCGAGGCGCTCTTCATGGCCATCGACAGCGGTCAGATCTCGGCACTGGCGACGGTCCAACGCCTCGACCGCGAACTGCACGGGGGAGACGCCGAGCAGTTGCCCTCGACGGTGACCAAGATGCCACGCACCAGTCGCACGACTCGTCGCACCGCGGGGGTCTACGTCGAGGGGCTGGACGACGTCATGATCCACCTGGCGCGTTGCTGCTCGCCGGTGCCGGGCGATCCGATCATGGGCTTCATCACGCAGGGTCGCGGCGTCTCGGTGCACCGCGACGACTGCTCCAACGCGGTGGCGCTCGCGCACCGATTGGGCGAGCGGATCATCGACGTGGAATGGGACGGATCGCTCGGCGGCCAGTACCGCGCCGTGCTCGAGGTCCTCGCCTTCGACCGCTCGCGGTTGCTGCTCGACGTCTCCAAGGTCGTCGCCGAGTACCACCTCAACATCATCTCGAGCAGTTCGACGACGTCGGGTTCGCGCATCGTCCGCATGATCTTCGACGTCGAACTGGCTGACCCGACGCATTTATCTAGCCTGATCGCAGCACTTAAATCGGTTGACGGTGTCTTCGACGCCTTTCGACAACTCCCCGGACAGAACAAGACCTCATGAACGAATCGGTTACGCCGTTCCAGGCGCCCATCGGGACCCACGACGTCTTGGGACCGGCGTCCGCGCGCTGGGAGGGACTTATCGGCGTCTTCGCTGACTTCGCGTACCGCTACGGATTCTCCCTCGTCATGACGCCGTTGTTCGAAGAGGTCGGCGTCTTCAATCGAGGCATCGGTGAACACAGCGACGTCGCCAAGAAGGAGATGTACGTCTTCGAGGACCGGTCCCAGCGGCGCTACGCACTGCGGCCCGAGGGCACGGCGTCGGTGGTGCGCGCCTTCGTTCAGCACCAGCCCACGACACCGTGGAAGGCGTGGTACGTGACGCCGGCCTTTCGCTACGAACGTCCCCAGGCGGGCCGCTACCGCCAGCACCACCAACTCGGGGTCGAGGTGCTCGGGACCGACGACCCCGCGGTCGACGTCGAGGTGATCGCCCTGGCCTGGCGCTACTACGCCGCGCTCGGACTCACGCGGGTTCGCCTGCTCATCAACTCAATGGGTCACGACGAATGTCGCGGCGAGTACCTGATGTTGCTGCGAGCTCACCTGGCCTCGCACGCGACGTCGCTGTGCGACGAGCATCGAGCGACCTGGTCGGAGAGTCCGCTGCGCGTGCTCGACTGCAAGCGCGACGAATGCGTCGCCGTGACCGGGGCGGGCCCGATGCTCGTTGACCACCTGTGCGCGAATTGTCGAGCGCACTTCGATCGGGTGCTCGCCGGGCTCGCGTCGATCGGTATCGAGGCGACCCTCGACCCACGGTTGGTGCGAGGGTTTGACTACTACACGCGCACGACCTTCGAGTTCGTCGCCGAGGCGCTGGAGGGCGCTCAGAAGTCGATCGGCGGCGGCGGGCGCTACGACAAACTCGCCGAGCAGCTCGGGGGCAAGCCCACGAGCGGCATCGGCTTTGGCAGCGGCATCGAACGACTGTTGTTGGCGCTGGACGCCGAAGAGGTCGGCGAGGGCGATCTCGTCAATCGACGACTCGACCTGTTCGTCGTGGACACCACCGGCGACGACGCCGCGACGGCGTTGGTCGACCAACTACGTGGCGCCGGTTTCGCCACGGGTCGTGCCTACGACGGCCGCTCGATGAAGTCGCAGATGAAGGTGGCCGACAAGTCCGGCGCCCGCTTCGCGCTGTTGATCGGCCCCCAGGAACAAGAGACCGGCGAGGTTACGATTAGGGACCTACGAAGTGAGAATTTCGGGCAGGCGCAACAGACCGTCGCTCGCGTCGACGTCGTGGCGACCATTTCGAACCTATTGACAAAGTGAAGTGAACATGTCCCAGAACCTTGAAGCCACGAGTCTGCGCGACGCGCTGTGCGCGTCGGTCGGTGTCGAACGCGTCGGGCAACGACTGAGCGTCTGCGGGTGGGTGGCCAAGCGCCGCGAACACGGCGAGCACCTCGCGTTCCTCGACCTGCGTGATCGATCGGGGATCCTCCAGGCCGTGGTCGACGGATCGGTCGACGTGCGCCCCGAGTACGTCGTTCGCGTCAGCGGGACCGTGTCGCTGCGGCCCGAAGGGACCGTCAACGAACGCCTGACGACCGGCGAGGTCGAACTCACTGACTGCACCGTCGATATCCTCTCGATCGCCGAACCGCCGCCGTTCCAACTCGATGATCGCGTGGACATCGACGAACAGGTGCGCCTTCGCTACCGGTTCCTCGATATCCGCCGTGAGGCGATGCAGCGTAATCTGCGTCTTCGCGCGGCGGTGAACCGGTCGCTACGCGCGGCCATGGACGCGCAGGGCTTCTGCGAGGTGGAGACGCCGTTGCTCTGGGCGCCGACGCCCGAGGGCGCGCGCGAGTTCGTGGTGCCGTCGCGGCTGCACCCGGGAGAGTTCTACGTGTTGCCCCAGAGCCCCCAGATCGCCAAGCAGCTCCTGATGGTCGGCGGATTCGACCGCTACTACCAGATCGCCCGTTGTCTGCGCGATGAGGACCTTCGCGCGGACCGCCAGTTCGAATTCACGCAACTCGACCTCGAAGCGAGTTTCGTCAACCAGGACGACATCATCGGCTTCGTGTCGCGCGCGGTGCTCGACGCCGCCGAGATCGCGACGGGCGTGCGGCCTGGCACGATCGGATCGATGACGTGGGCGGACGCGCTCGACCTCTACGGCACCGACAAGCCCGACCTGCGTTTCGCAATGGTCCTCCAGGACCTTTCGACGGTGTTCGCCGCGACCGAGGTGAAGGCCTTCGCTGCCCCGACCGTCAAGGCGATGCGCGTGGTCGACGGCGCCGCGTTCACGCGAAGTCGTCTCGATCAGTTGACCGACCATGCCAAGGAGCTCGGCGCGAAGGGTCTCGCGTGGTTTCGCGTCACGAGTGAGGGGCTCGATTCGCCCCTGGCGCGTTTCTTGAACGCCGAAGAGACCACGGCGATCTCGAACGTCGACGGGGCCCAGGTCGGTGACCTGGTCCTGGTCGTGGCCGACGAGTACGCCCTGGCGTGCAAGGTACTCGGGGCGCTGCGCGTCGCTCTCGGCTCACCGCCGGTGAGTGAGGGCCCGCACCACTACGTGTGGGTGACGGAGTTCCCGATGTTCGAAGGCGTCGACGAAGAGGGCAACCTGATGGCGGCGCACCATCCGTTCACGATGCCCCACCCCGACGACGTCGAACTCATCGAGACCGATCCGCTGCACGTGCGTTCCCAGGCCTACGACCTGGTGCTCAACGGCTGGGAGTTGGGGAGCGGTTCGGTCCGGATTCATCGTGCGGACATCCAGTCGCGCATCTTCAAGGCGCTCGGCGTCAGTGACGAGGAGGCCGAGAGTCGATTCGGCTTCCTGCTCGGCGCGTTCAAGTACGGGGCGCCGCCCCACGCGGGCTTCGCCTTTGGGATCGACCGCCTGGTCGCGATCTTCGCCGGTGTGGAGAACATTCGCGAGGTCATCGCCTTTCCCAAGACCCAGTCCGGCGCCGACCTGATGAGCGGCGCGCCCAAGGGCATCACCGCTCGCCAGATCCGCGATCTGCACCTGAAGCCGGCCACGAAAGGTCCGTGAACTACGTCACTCTTCGATGACGCCGTCACGCAACGCCTGCGTCAAGCCGCTCCACTCGCCGAACTCCTGCGGCCGCGGTCGCTCGATGAGCTCGTCGGTCAGGACCACCTCGTCGGACCGGATGGTCCGTTGCGCCGCTTCGTCGAGGCCCGTCAGCTGTCGTCGATGATCCTCTGGGGCCCGGCCGGTACCGGTAAGACCACGCTGGCGCGCATTCTGGCCGACTCGGCCGGTTACGCCTCGGAGAGCCTTTCGGCGGTGTCCTCGGGCGTGAAGGACGTGCGCGAGGCGATCCTTCGAGCGCGCGAGCGTCTCGGTGAGCGTGGTCAGCACACGGTGTTGTTCATCGACGAAGTGCACCGCTTCAACAAGTCCCAGCAGGACCTGTTGCTGCCCGCGACCGAGACCGGCGAGGTCGTCCTCATCGGCGCGACCACCGAGAATCCCTACTTCGAGGTGAACGCCGCGTTGATGAGCCGCTCGAC
>DAIOEY010000074.1:6428-9110 GCA_036745995.1 Acidimicrobiales bacterium
ACGGACGGCTCTACCACCAGTCGCGCGACACGCACTACGACCAGGTGAGCGCCTTGATCAAGTCGGTACGTGGGTCCGACCCCGACGCCGCGCTGTACTGGCTGGTCACGCTGCTCGAAAGTGGCGAGAGCGCGCGGTTCCTCGCACGGCGCCTGGTCATTCTCGCGAGCGAGGACGTCGGCCTCGCCGATCCGATGGGACTACTCGTCGCCGAATCGGCGGCGCGCGCCGTTGAGTTCGTGGGTCTGCCCGAAGCGCGCCTTACCCTCGCGCACGCGGCGCTCACGCTCGCGCTGCTGCCCAAGAGCAATTCGGTCACCCGTGCCCTCGGCGCCGCCACGAACGCGGTGCAGGCGGGCGGGCTCGTCGAGGTGCCCGATCATCTGCGCGACGCGCACTACCGCGGCGCCCGCGAGATCGGCTTCGGTGTCACCTACGACTACCCGCACGACTTCGACAGTTCGTGGGTGGCTCAGCAGTACCTGCCCGATTCGCTGCTCGGGGCCCGGTTCTTCGATCCTTCGACCAACGGTCGCGAACGCGCCCTGGTCGAGCAGTGGCGCGCGGTGACGCGTGCCGAGAACCCGGACGAACCCGAGCCGCCGGTAGAGTGAGGGCCGTGGAAGCCGCTGAACTTCGTTCGACTTTTCTTGACTACTTCGCCAAAAACGGGCACACCGTGGTCCCCTCGGCGAGTCTGATTCCCCACGACCCTTCGCTGCTGTTCACCATCGCCGGGATGGTGCCCTTCAAGCCCTACTTCCTCGAAGAGGAGATCGCGCCCTTCAAGCGCGCCGTCTCGATCCAGAAGTGCTTTCGCGCGCCCGATATCGACATCATCGGCACGACGCTGCGTCATCTGACGTTCTTCCAGATGATGGGCAATTTCTCCTTCGGCGACTACTTCAAGGAGGACGCCATCAAGTACGCCTGGGGCCTCGTCACCGAGGGTTTCGGCCTCGATCCGGAGCAACTCTGGGTGACGGTGCACCTCTCGGACGACCAGGCCGAGGAGATCTGGCGCGACGAGATCGGCGTAGCGCCCGATCGAATCCAGCGTCTCGACGAGGACAACTTCTGGGGCATGGGCGACAGCGGTCCGTGCGGACCCTGCTCGGAGATCTTCTTTGACAAGGGGCCGACCTTCGGCGCCGGCGGCGGACCGGCCTTTGGCGGCGAGGACCGTTACATGGAGTTCTGGAACCTCGTCTTCATGCAGTACGAAAAGGGTCCCCACGGTTCCATGATCGAGCTGCCCAAGAAGAACATCGACACCGGTGCCGGCTTCGAGCGCATCCTTTCGATCCTGAACGGCGTGGAGTCGGTCTTCGCCACGGACCTCTTCGTGCCGCTGCTCGACGCCGCGGCGCGTGCCGTCGACACGCCCTACGGCAAGGACGAGCAGACCGACGTCGCGATCCGTCGCATCGCCGAGCACGGAAGGGCGATGACGATGCTCGTCTCGGACGGGGTGCTGCCCTCGAACGAGGGGCGCGGGTACGTGCTGCGCCGGATCATCCGCCGGGCCATTCTGGCCGCTCGTCGATCCGGCTCGAACACGGCGTTGACGGCGTCCCTGGTCGACGCCACCATTGCCAAGGAGGGCGGTGCCTACCCCGTACTCGTGAAGGACCGCGACCTGATCGTCGAAGTACTCGAGCGCGAGGAGGCGGGCTTCGCGCGCACGCTGCGTACGGGCTTGTCCCTGCTCGAGGACGCCCGCGACGAGGTCCTGGCCAGTGGATCGACGGTGTTTCCCGGCGACGTGGCGTTCAAGTTGCACGACACGCACGGTTTCCCGATCGAACTGACCGACGAGATTGTCGCCGAATCGGGTCTCGCGGTCGAGCGCGCGACCTTCGACGCGGCCATGACCGCCCAGCGAGAGCGAGCGCGCGCTTCTTCCAAGGCCCTCAACGTCGCCGACGACGCACAGTATCGCGACCTGGTGGAGCGCCACGGCGTGACCGAGTTCGTCGGTCGCGACATCACCCGTTACGTGGTCGAGACGTCAGTGCTGGCCGTGCTCGTGGGCGAGGACGGCATTAGCGAACTGTTTCTCGACGCCACTCCCTTCTACGCCGAGTCCGGTGGTCAGGTGGGCGACACCGGTTCAATCGTCACCGAGACCGGGCGCTTCGAGGTGCTCGATACCCAGAACGTCGCGGGCGGTCTCGTCGCTCACCGCGGGCGACTCACGGGAGAGGTCTTGCCGGGTCAGACGGCGGTAGCGACCATCGACGCGCTACGCCGAGAGGCGACGCGACGCAATCACACCGCGACCCATCTCCTGCACGCCGGTCTGCGCTCGGTGCTCGGCGACCACGTTCGTCAGCAGGGTTCGTACGTCGGTCCCGATCGTCTTCGTTTCGACTTCTCCCACGGTGCCGGGCTGCGACGCGAGGAAGCGGCGGAGATCCTGACGCTCGTCAACACCGACGTCGTCGCGAACGAAGGTGTCGACACGATTCAAACCTCCAAGCAGGAGGCGGAGAAGATGGGCGCGGTCGCGTTCTTCGGTGACAAGTACGGCGACCGGGTGCGCGTGGTTCGCGCCGGTCCCCACAGTCTGGAGTTCTGCGGCGGGACCCACGTCGACCGTTTGGGCGACATCGGACAGATCCAGATCGTGAGTGAGGGATCCATTGGTTCGAACACCCGACGCATCGAGGCCGTGAGCGC
>DAIOEY010000075.1:0-2531 GCA_036745995.1 Acidimicrobiales bacterium
GGCGGCCGCGGCCGCGGCGACCTGGGCGAGGTAGTTGGCGATGGCGCCCTTCGCCTGGCTGAGGGCGTTCTTCAGCGACGCCTGGAGGACCCGGGCCTCGTTGAAGGACTTGGCGGCACTGCGGGTGGCGTCGGCCGCTTGGCTGACCTGACCCTTCAGGATGGACCTCTCCTGGGTGAGTTCGAGCTTGTAGTTCTTGAGGCTCGCCAAGGTGGTGTTGATGTTGCCCTCGGCGAGTTCGTTGTAGACGTTGGTGGCGCCGACCTTGTTGGCGTTCTGGGAGAAGAGGGGATTGTTGCTCGCGGCCGCGCCGTTGGTGACGTAGGCGAAGATGGCGTCCTGGCGCAGTTGGGTGTTGCCCTTGGCGACGTTGCGCTCGATGCCGGCGACCACGTTCTTGGTGTTCTTGATCTGGTTGTTGATGGTTTCCAATTTCACGTGGGCGAGATCGTACTTCTGGCCGAGGGCCTCGACGCGACCGTTGATGTTTTGAATCTGCTTGTAGAGGACGGCGGCCTTGGCCCGTTCGTTCGAGATCGTCGAAGCGCCCGCGAGACGTGGCGACAAAGTCACAGTGCTCATGCACACTGCGACGACAGCCAGAATGGATACGATCCATCGGAACTGCTGAAGCTCCCTTGCCAGCCGTAGCGTCGAGTGGCGCCTCGAGCGCTCGACGTCAGTCACTCGGACTAGGCTACCGGCAACTTTTGGACCACGCCACCGGGGACTTGGTAAGAAGAATTAAGGTCCCTGATCACGGCGGGTGAAAAGCGATTTGACCGTGGCAAAGAATTGTGAAGATCGACGGTAATTTTTTCGAAAAGTAGCATTACCCCTATGTCAGAACGCTCCCGCTCACTTCCCCGTCGCTCGTGTCTCTCGACGCCCGGCTCCTCGGACCGCTTCCTCGCGAAGGCCCCGACCGCGATCGCCGACATGACGTTCCTTGATCTCGAAGACTCGGTCGCGCCGAACGAGAAGGTGGCGGCACGGGCCAAGGTCGTGAGCGCCATCCGCACCCAGGACTGGGGTGAGCGGGTGCTCTGCGTGCGCGTGAACGCCTGGGACACGCAGTGGACCTACGGCGACGTGATCGACGTCGTCGGCAACGCCGGGACGCGCCTCGACGAGATCATGCTCCCGAAGGTCCAAACCGCGGCCGACGTCGTCGCGATGGATCTGCTCCTCACCCAGGTGGAGAAGAACGCCGGCCTGCCGGTCGGCCACATCGGCATCGAGGCCCAGATCGAGACGGCCCGGGGTCTCATCAATGTGGACGACATCTGCGCGGCATCCCCGCGCTTGGAGACCATCATCTTCGGACCGGCCGACTTTGCAGCGTCGATCGAGATGCCGGTCCTGACCGGGGGAGTGGCGATCCCCGAGTACCCGGGCGACCACTTCAACTACGTCTTCTCGCGGATCCTGATGGCCGGGCGGGCCAACGGACTCCAGGTCATCGACGGACCGTTCTTGAAGGTCCGCGAACTCGACGAGTTGCGCGATTTCTCGATGCGCACCCGCATGCTCGGCTACGACGGCAAGTGGGCGCTCACCCCCGATCAGGCGCTGGTCCTCAACGAGGTGTACTCACCGACTCAGGAACAGTTTGACAAGGCGTGGGACATCCTCGAGGCCTACCGGGTCGCCACCGAGGAGAACAACGCCGGCGCGGTGATGTTCGGCGACGAGATGATCGACGAGGCGAGTCGCAAGATGGCGACCAAGTTCGTCACCCGCGGCGAGCGTGCGAGTCTCAAGAGAAGCTCGGAATAATCCTGTCTAAATAGGAATTCGTCGCATTAGGGTGGCCTCATGGCCACGGTGACGACGGACCCGACCAAACTACGCAGCCGCGTGCGCGCGTCGTTCTCGCCCTCGGAGTGGCGAACGATGTACTCGATGTTCGGCTTCATCATCCTGTTGCACGTCGTCGGCTTCACGTTGCTGATCGTCGCCTCGAATCACAACTTCCACATCGGCAAGGCCCAGATGCTCGGCGTCGGCACCGGGGTCCTCGCCTACACGCTCGGCATGCGACACGCCTTTGACGCCGACCACATCGCGGCGATCGACAACACGACGCGCAAGTTCATGTCCGAGGGCAAGCGACCGATGTCGGTCGGCTTCTTCTTCTCCCTCGGCCACTCGTCGGTCGTCTTTATCTTGACGCTGCTCTTGGGACTCGGCGCCCGGGCGCTCGGCAGTCAGGTGCGCAACACGAACTCGCCGCTGCACCACTACGGCGGACTCGTCGGGACGATCGTCTCGGGGAGCTTCCTCTATCTGATCGCGACGCTCAACCTCGTGATTCTGGTCGGCATCGTGAAGCTCTTTATCAAGATGCGCCAAGGCCGTTTCGATGACTCCGAACTCGAGAAGCACCTGAACGCCCGGGGCTTCATGATGCGCTTCTTCGGTCCGATCGCGCGCTCGATCGACAAGCCCTGGAAGATGTACCCGTTGGGCTTCCTCTTCGGTCTCGGCTTCGACACCGCGACCGAGGTCGCGTTCCTGGTGCTCGCGGG
>DAIOEY010000075.1:2631-8976 GCA_036745995.1 Acidimicrobiales bacterium
TTCACGATCGTGGGGATGTTCCTGTTCATCTGGCTCGCCGCTCTCACCTACTGGCGCTACGGCCGGGTCGAGGAGCGTTGGGAGCGCGCGGCAGTAAAGGCCCAGGAGGCGCGCGGCGAGCGACCCGACCTCCATTCGGCGGGCATCACGCTCGGCGCCGTGCACAAGCCCTTCACCATCGACGAAGAGTAAGTAGTCGCATTCTTCGTTGGCGGACTGCCCGCCGTTGGAGCGCAATCTGAGAGAGTTCTTCAGCGTCGTTGCGGCTTTCACTGTTCATTCACACGGCCACCGCGGAGATTTCATCTGATGTTCAACTGGCGGACATCGTTCGACCAGCAATTCGTCGTTCGTGGCGCTAGCCTTCGCGTCGGACCTCCAAAATGGCGGTCCGAAACCCCCACGGGAGGTGGTTTTAGTGGTGTTAGGAAAAAGAGTCAGTGCGTTGCTGCTGGCCGGAGCGACGATGACCAGCATGGCGGCTGTGTCGGTCGCGACGACGGCGCAGTCCGCGAGTGGCGCGTCGAGCGTGAACTGGGCGAAAGTAACCCAACTCACCAAGACCGGGCCAAAGTCAATGACGGCCTTGATCGCCGCAGCGAAGAAGGAAGGCCACCTCAACGTGATTGCCTTGCCGACCAACTGGGCGAACTACGGCGCGATCATGAAGGGCTTCACCAAGAAGTACCACATCAAGATCAACTCGGCGAACCCCGAGGGCTCGAGTGCGCAGGAAGTCACCGCACTGCAAGTCGACAAGGGACGTTCGAGTGCGCCGGACGTGATCGACGTAGGAACCAACTACGCCATCACCGCTCAGTCCAGCGGACTGCTCACGCCCTACAAGGTGTCGACCTGGAATGCGATCCCCTCGGGACTGAAGCAGCCTAAGGGTTACTGGTTTGACGACTACGGCGGTTACGTCGCGATTGGTTGTGACTCGACGGCCGTGCCGACGTGTCCGACCTCGTTCACGCAACTGGCCACACTGGCGGTCAAGGGTTCCAAGTACACGGTTGGTCTGAATGACAGTCCGACGGCGTCCGCTTCTGCGCTCGCCGGCGTGATCGCGGCGGCCATCGCGACGGGTGGATCCATCGGTAACGTGGCACCTGGTGTCACGTACTTCGCCAACTTGAACACGGCGGGAACGTTCGTGCCCGGCAAGTCCTCGTTGTCGACGGTGCAGAACCACACGACGAACATCGTCATCTGGTGGGACTACCTCCAGGCGGGGGCCATCAGCGCGGCCGTGACGGGTTGGAAGATCGCTGTCCCCACTGACGCAGCACTGGGCGAGTACTACAGCCAGGCCATCGCCAAGGCTGCACCGGACCCCGCGGCGGCTCGTCTCTGGGAGGAGTACCTGTACTCGGTCGCCGGTCAGAACGGCTGGCTGGCAGGACTTGCTCGCCCGGTGGAACTGGCGTACATGCAGGCGCACGGCACAGCCAACGCGGCCTGGGTCGCGAAGTTGCCGGCGGTGCCCAAGGGCGTGACCTTGACGTACCCGACGGTCGCTCAGATCACGGCTGACGCCACGACGGTGAACAACACCTGGGCGGCACAACTTGGTGGCGGCGGTTGATCCAACGGCTACATTCACTCAGTAATGCCTGAACAAGTAACAGACGTCACCGGCCCGGGTACTTCGGTACCCGGGTCGGTGACAACTGCCCCGCGGCGCAGTCCGGTCCTGCGCCGGTTGAAGCGCGTCGGCGTGCCGACGCTCGCGATGACGCCATTTTTCGTCTACGTCATCCTGGGTCTCGGCATCCCCGCGATCGCGGTCGTCAATCTCGCGTTCCGTACCTCGACGGGCAAGTTCACCCTCGCCAACATGCGCGCCGCGACGACGGGCGTGTACCGCGTCGGGTTCGAGAACAGCATCAAGATGGCGCTCATTACCTCGATCATCCCCGGCGTCCTCGGCGTCATCCTCGCCTACGCAATCCAGACCGGTCGCAGTGGCGTGATGCGTCGCCTCGTCGCGACCGCGTCAGGCGTGCTCGCCAACTTTGGCGGCGTGAACCTCACCTTCATGTTCATCGCCGCGTACGGGTCTCAGGGCATCATCACGCTCTGGCTGCACGCCATCGGCATCAACCCCTACAGCCATGGACTGAGGCTCCCGACTTTCTACGGCGTGTCGTTCGTGTACATGTACTTCCAGATCCCGCTCATGGTGTTGGTGATCACGCCGGCGTTGTTGGGTCTTCGCCAATCGTGGCGAGAGGCCGCCCAGAACATGGGTGCCTCGAGTTGGCGTTACTGGCGCCACGTCGGTGTTCCGGTCCTGTTGCCGTCGATCCTCGGCGGGATGCTGCTCCTCTTCGGTAGCTCCTTCGCCGCGTACGCAACGGCCGAAGCGCTCACGGGCGGGATCATTGCGTTGGCACCGATACAGATCGGCGACCTGGTGAACGGAAACGTCATCTCGGGCCAGCAGAACCTCGGCTACGCCATTGGCTTCGGGATGCTGCTGGTGCTCGCGGTGACGATGATCCTCTACGGTCTCGTTCGCAGGAGGGCGTCGAAATGGCTGCGATAGGCGCGATGGGCACTGAAATGGCCCTCGATCAGATCCTCGGTCCAGAGGCATCCCCGAGTCGTGGTCGACGTCGTCCCCGATTTCGCACGTGGCGCCTCGTCGTCATGTTGATCGCCGGCGCGTACTTCCTCGCGCCGATCTACGCCGGACTCAAATTCGCCCTCCAGAACGACGCGAACCACTTCTCGTTCTTCGCCGTGAAGGCGTTACCCACTGAGCCCGGCTTCGGCGCGGCGTTCTGGCTCTCGATACGTCTCTCGTTCGTCACGGTCGTGCTCTCGATGATCCTGATGGTGCCGACGACGATCTACGTGCACCTGCGACTTCCCAAGGTGCGCCGCGTCGTCGAGTTCATCACCATCTTGCCGATCGTCATCCCGCCGATCATCCTCATCACGGGCGTCCTCGGCTCCTACCCGTTGTGGTTGAAGTCCTCGCCCTATCTCTTGAGCCTCATGTACGTGATCCTCGCGATGCCCTTCGTCTACCGGTCGCTCGACGCGGGCTTGAGCGCCATTGATCTGAAGACCCTCGTCGAAGCGTCGCGCTCGCTCGGTGGCAGCATGTTCGCCACGATGCGCCGCGTGATCCTGCCGAACCTGCGCCCGGCGCTGCTCTCGGCGATGGTGTTGACCCTCGCGTTGGTACTGGGTGAGTTCACGATGGCGAGTCTCGACCTCTGGGAGACGATCCCGGTCTGGATCGTCAACTTCCAGCAGTCCGACGGTCACGTCACGGTGGCGGCCTCGATGCTCGGTCTCATCGGCAGCTGGGTGCTGCTCACGCTTATAGTTTCACTCGATCGATCACAGTCACGTCGCTCGCTTCGAAAGACCGGCGGAGTATGACCCAGATGAAAGAGACCTCCATGACCGACACGTCGATCACCGCGGGCACCACCAAAGGCGCGCAAGTCGAACTGGACCAACTGGTGCGCACCTACGGACAGGTGCGCGCCCTCGACGGGTTCTCCCTGACGATCGCGCCGGGGGAGTTCGTGGCGCTGCTCGGACCGTCGGGCTGCGGCAAGACGACGGCACTACGGGTGCTCGCGGGTTTCGAACAGCCCGACAGCGGGCGCGTGATGGTCGACGGGAACGACATCTCCGACGTCAGCGCGCAGAAGCGCGACATGGGCATGGTCTTTCAGAGCTACTCGCTCTTTCCGAACATGAGCGTGATCAACAACGTCACCTTCGGACTGCGCATGCGTCACCATGGTCGAGCGGATTCGCGAACCAAGGCCGGGCAGTTGCTCGAGCTCGTGGGACTGAGCGACCAGTCGACGAAGTACCCCCACCAGTTGTCCGGCGGCCAGCAGCAGCGCGTGGCGCTCGCGCGAGCGCTGGCGATCGAACCCAGGGTCCTGCTCCTCGACGAGCCGTTGTCGGCCCTGGACGCCAAGGTCCGAGCCGAACTGCGCGACCAGATCAGGACGCTCCAGCAGCGCCTCGCCATCACCACGGTCTTCGTCACCCACGACCAGGAGGAGGCGCTCTCGATGGCCGACCGGGTCTGTGTGATGTCGCGCGGCCACATCGAGCAGACCGCCTCGCCGGCCGAACTCTACGCGCGCCCGACGACGGCCTTCGTCGCCCAGTTCGTTGGCGTCTCGAGCCGCGTGCCCGCCGAGATCGCCGGCAACGAGGTCATCGTCTTTGGCCAGCACTGCCCGATCCGCACCGGCGAGCCCCTGTCGGGCACCGGACAGAACGACGCGCTGCTTCGCCCCGAGGACTTCGGGGTCGAGATCGACCCCAACGGCAAGGGCTTCGTGACCCACAAGAGCTTCCTCGGCGCCACGACCCGACTCGTCGTCCAGGTGGGCGAGATCTCGGTGCGCGTCGACGTACGCAGCGACCAGGGTGCGGACATCGAACTCGGCACGCACGTGACCGCGAAGGTCATCGCGCGCGACGTGCTGGTTGCCCCGCGGGTCGCGATGGCGCCGGTCGAGCCGCTCTAAACCTCGTCGAGGTCGTTCATGAGTCGTCGCGCGACGACCTTCAGGCACAGTGTCTCGTCGGCCCCTTCGAAGATCGACAGGACGCGCGCGTCGACGAAGTAGCGACTGACCGGGTACTCCTCGGCGTAGCCCATGCCGCCGTGGATCTGCAGGGCCTCGCGGGTCACCCACTCGGCCGCGCGACAGACGTAGGCCTTGGCCATCGAGGCCTCCATCGTGCCGTCGCCCTGGCCCATGAGTCGCGCCACCTGAAAGGCGAACTGCCTTGAGCACTGGATAATCGCGGCCATCGTGCCGAGCTTCACTCGGGTGAGTTCGTAGTTGATGATCGGCTCGCCGAAGACGACGCGGTTCCTCGCGTAGTCGAGCGCCGCCTCGTAGGCGGCCTGCATGACCCCGACGGCGCGCGCGGCGGTCTGGATGCGCCCGTTCTCGAAGCCCGCCATCTGGAAGTAGAAGCCCTTGCCGAGTCCGGAATCCTCACCCACGAGGTTCTCGTCGGGAACGAACCAGTTGGAAAAGCTGAGTTCGTAGGAGTGCATGCCGCGGTACCCCAGGGTGTCGATCGGTCGACCCTCGAGGCGTCCGTTGGCGTCGCTTCGCCCTTCGGTCTTCGCGTCCTGGTCGAAGCGGAAACCGTGGCTGTCGCCCTGGGGCTTCGTGACGATGAAGAGCGAGAGTCCGCGGTGGGCTTTCGCGCGGTCGGGATCGGTCCTCGCGAGTAGCACCAGGACGTCGGCGCGCGCCGCGAACGTGCACCAGGTCTTGGTGCCGTTGATCAGCCAACCGCCGTCGGTCTTGGTGGCGGTCGTGTTGATGCCCGCGACGTCGCTGCCGAAGTCGGGCTCGGTCACCGCGATCGCGGCGAGCGTATCGCCACTGGCGAGGCGCGGGAGCCACTCCTCCTTCTGTTGCTGCGTACCACCGCTCAGCAACGCCCGGGTGAAGATCTCGGGCCGCGTGATGAGAGACCCCCCGATGCCCAGTCCACCCCAGGAGAGCTCTTCGGTCGCGATCACCATGCCGAGGTACTCGGACTCGCCACCGGTCGCGAAGCCGCCGAACTCCTCGGGCACGGAGAGTCCGAAACCTCCGAGCTCGGCGAGCCCCTCGATGATCGACTCGGGAATGTCGGCGTTGGCGCGGTGCACGTGCTCGGCGTGGGGACGGACCTGCTCTTCGGCGAAGCGGTGGAACATGTCGGCGACCATCTGGAACTCCTGGTCCAGATGGCGGTCCCCGGGCGTCTCGGCGAGCGCCGCCAGCACGCCCGGTGCGCGCTGGTCACGGACAAACTCTGTGAACGGTTCGAACCAGTCGTGCTCGACGCCCCAGAGCTCCTCGCGTCCGAGCACGCGTTCCGCGAGGTCGACGAGGGCGATGCCGAAGAACGCGCTCGTGAGCGCGGCCTCGGTCTCGCCATGTTCCGCGTAGGAGAGACAGGCCCGTGCGGTTGCGATCGCGCTCGCGGCGTGCGCTATGTCGTAGGCGAGGGACTGCTCCTGGTCGGGACCGCCGCGGTCCTTCAACTGGCGCACCGCGCCGTCGATGACCCGTTGAGCCTCGTCGATGAGTTCGCTCGCGACGTCGAGCGTGATGGGGGAGGGCATACGGGAAAAACTACCGGCTGGAGGAGTTGCAGGCGAGACGTAGGCTGGTCGGGTGAACGTGACGATGCTCCTCGCCGATTCTGCCCAGGTCGCCGACGGCAAGCTCTATATCCTGGGTGGTGGCTGGTCGGTCACCGGACCGGACCCCACGCCCTCCGCGGTTGCGATGAAGGTCGGCGTCGACTGGCACGAGTTCAACACCGATCACCACTGGGAAC
>DAIOEY010000076.1:0-4465 GCA_036745995.1 Acidimicrobiales bacterium
AGCCAACGCGGCATCCACCAGTTGGCCTTGCCGATGGCGTGCATCAATGCCGGAACAAGGACCGTGCGCAAGATGAACGCGTCCATCAACACCGCGCCGCCAAGACCAATGCCGAATTCAGCGATAATGCGCTGGCCACCGAAGGCGAACGAAAGGAAGACCGAGATCATGATCAGGGCCGCCGCGGTGATGACGCGACCGGTGTTGGCCTGTCCGCGAACGATCGCCTCTTCGTTGTCGTTGGTATTGAGCCACTCCTCGTGCATCCGTGACACCAGGAAGACCTGGTAGTCCATGGAAAGTCCGAACAGGATCGCGATCATGATGATCGGCAGGAACGATTCGACCGGTCCGGTTCCCGCGCCGATCAGTGAACTTCCCCAGCCCCACTGGAAGACCGCGACGACCAGACCGAACGACGCCGCGGCGGCGAGCAGGTTCATCACCGCGGCCACCACGGGAATGAGGACACTGCGAAAGGCGACCATCAGCAGAAGACAGCCCAACAGCACGATGACGCCCACGAAGAGCGGGATCTTGTTGCCGAGCACCTGGGCGAAGTCGCCGAAGATGGCCGTGATGCCACCTACGTAGATTGCCGTGTGCGTCGTGGCGGTGGCGGCCGGAATGTACTTGTCGCGAAGAGCCGCGATGAGTTGGGACGTCGCGACGTCCTGGGGACTCGTCTTGGGGATCACGCTGATGATCCCGACGGTGCCGCCCTCGATTGGATAGACGGGCCCCACCGCGGCGACGTCTGGTTTGGCGTTGAGCGACTTGTCGAGTCGCTGCATGGCGGCGAGGTCGGCGGGGGACTTGATGGCGCCCACGACCGTCAAGGGGCCGTTGAAGCCAGGTCCGAAGCCCTTCGCCAGGAGGTCGTAGGACTGTCGCGTCGTGGTGCTCTTCGGATTCAAGCCCTGGTCAGAGCTGCCGAGGTGCAAGGAGAAGAGCGGAATGGCGACGAACGCGATGAGCGCCAACGCAGCCAGGGAGAGAACGCGGGGGTGGCGGGCGACGAACTGGGACCAGCGCCACCAGGCTCCCTCAACAACGACCGGTTCGGGACCGTTGGTGGCCAGTAGGCGGCGCTCGCGTCGACTAAGGACGCGGTGCTTCTGAAACCCCAGCAGGGCCGGCAAGAGCGTGAGCGACGCGAACATCGTGATCGCGACGGTCATCGTTGCAGAGATCGCGACGCCGTTGAGAAACGAGAGTCGAAGCGCCAACATGCCCAACAGCGCGATGCACACCGTCGAGCCCGCGAAGAGCACGGCGCGCCCGGAGGTGTCGATCGCCGTCACGATCGAATCCTCGACACTGAGACCACGTTTGAGTCCCTGGCGACTCCTCGTGACGATGAAGAGCGCGTAGTCGATGCCGACGCCCAGTCCGATGAGTGATCCGAGGATCGGAGCGAACTGCGCAATCGCAAGGCCGTGACTGAGCAGCGTCGTCGCCGCCAACGCGATGCCCAGTGCGAACAACGCAACGCCGAGCGGCAAGAGCATCGCCAGCAGCGATCCGAAGGCGAGGAACAGCACGACCGCGGTCGCGAGGAGGCCGAAGATCTCACCCGGGCTACCCGACGGCGAGTCCAACTTGCCAAACGCGTTGCCGCCGAACTGGACGTCGAGCGTCTTGGAGCGAATTGTCGCGCCCACGACCTCGACGGCCTTTATCTGGTTGTCGGTCAACGCAAAGCCCTGCTTGGTGAAGTGAACCACCGCGTAGGCAATGGTGCGGTCCTTGCTCACTTGAGTGGCGCCCAGGCAGAAACCACCGCCCGAACAGAACGGCGACGTGACGCTCGCCACCGCCGGTAGCTTCGCGACTTTTGCGAGCATATGGTCGATCGTCGCCTGCTTCGCGTTCACGGTGCCCGAGGTGGTGTGGAACACGATCTGGTCCACGTCGCCGCCGAGACTCTTGTCCTTGGCGAGCAGGGCGTAGGCGTGCGTGGAGTTGGTGCCGGGCAGGCTGAAGGTGTTCGCGAAGGCCGATCCGAGGCTCTGGGAGACGACGTTGATCCCGATGAAGAGGACGATCCACGCGATCAGTACGTACCAGCGGCGTCGAACGCTCAGGCGGGCAAGGGTCTTCATGGCGACAATCTCCTGAATTCGAGGCGAGGGGGTAAAATTGAGTCTGACAAATTGAAACGCCAGCCTACGGGAGAAACGATGGTTCGCAACGTTGAGGGACCATCGCGATTCGACGGTCACGAGTACCCACAGTCGATTCCCGAGCCCGAGCACGTGATGCCCGGCGGTGCGGCCCCGTGGTCACGGTTGAGCGCCGGCGAGCGCCGGGGCGTGACGCTCGAGCGTGTCGAGCGACAGCTGCGCCGGAGCGAGCGTCACCTGGACGTCGCGCCCGTGCCGGGCGATCCGTTGGAAATGGTGGCCGTCAGCGACGGGCCGCGTCGTCCGGTCACTCGTCGGTCCGCGGTGCTGGTGGCGCTGTTCGACGAGGACGGTGAGGCGCAGATCATCCTGACGCGGCGCTCGTTTGCGCTGCGTCACCATCGCGGTGAGATCGCCTTGCCCGGGGGAGGGAGCGACGTCGGTGAGACGGCGATCGAGACGGCGCTGCGTGAAGCGAACGAAGAAGTGGGGCTCGATCCCGCACGGGTGCGACCGGTCGGGTGGTTGAGTCCGATCGTCACGTACGCCTCGGGTTCGGCGATCTGGCCGGTCGTGGGCTTCTTGTCGGAGCGTCCGACGCTGACGGCGGACCCCACCGAAGTCGATCGGGCCTTCACGATCTCGCTCAGCGAGTTACTGTCCGACGGCTCCTTCGCGCAGGAACGGTGGCGTCGTAGTGAGGCGCGACCCGGCGCCGACGCCGACGGCTACTTCCCGATCTACTTCTACCGAGTCCCCGAGGATCTCATCTGGGGTGCGACCGCCCGAGTGCTGACCGAACTGCTGTGTCTCGTGAGCGGTGTCGAATGGCCCGACGCGCACCGAGTGTGGGGCTAGTTCCGTCCAGTAGATTGGAGGTAACGCACCTCCAATTCTGGAGTGCAGTTTCTAATCGGCGGAGGTCCACATGGCGGAAGTAGAGATCGGCATCTATAAATCGGCGCGACAGGCGTACGGTTTTGACGACATCGCGATCGTTCCTTCACGCCGGACCCGTGACCCCGAGGACGTCGACATCTCGTGGCAGATCGACGCGTACAAGTTCGAGTTGCCGCTGCTCGGTTCAGCGATGGACGGCGCCGTGTCGCCCACGACCGCGATTGAGATCGGCCGTCTCGGTGGCCTCGGTGTCTTGAACCTCGAAGGACTCTGGACCCGTTACGAGGACCCGATGCCGCTCTTTGACGAGATCCGTGAACTCGACGACGACAAGGCGACTGCTCGCATGCAGCAGATGTACCTGGAGCCCATCAAGCTCGAACTCGTCGCCGCGCGCATCGCCGAGATGAAGAGTGCCGGCATCGTGACGTCCGCGTCGGTCACGCCGCAGCGCACCGGCTGGATGGCCGCCACCATCGCCCAGTCCGGTCTTGACATCCTCGTGATCCAAGGCACCGTCGTCTCCGCCGAGCACGTCTCGAAGACAGCCGAGCCGCTCAATCTGAAGAAGTTCATCCGAGAGTTCGAGATCCCGACGATCGTCGGTGGTTGCGCGAGCTACCAGGCCGCACTGCACCTCATGCGCACCGGTGCCGCCGGCGTGCTGGTGGGCGTCGGACCGGGCAACGCCTGCACGTCGCGAGCGGTGCTTGGTATTGGGGTCCCGCAGGCGACGGCCATCGCTGACGTCGCCGGTGCGCGCATGCGCCACCTCGACGAGACGGGTGTCTACGTGCACGTCATCGCCGACGGCGGCATGAGCAAGGGCGGCGATATCGCCAAGGCCATCGCCTGTGGCGCCGACGCGGTGATGATCGGTTCGCCGCTCACGAGCGCCTTCGAGGCGCCGGCGCGCGGCTTTCACTGGGGCATGGCCACGTTCCACCCCACGCTGCCGCGCGGGACGCGCGTTCGCACCCAGGTCCGTGGTTCGCTGAAGGAGATCCTGCTCGGACCGGCACACGAGAACGACGGTCGACTGAATCTCTTCGGCGCGTTGCGCACGTCGATGGCGACGTGCGGCTACGAGACGCTGAAGGAGTTCCAGAAGGCGGAGATCATGCTGGCCCCCTCGCTGCAGACTGAAGGAAAGCAACTGCAGCGTTCCCAGGGCGTCGGCATGGGACATTGACCAGCGTCCTCGTCGTTGACTTCGGCGCCCAGTACGCCCAACTCATCGCCCGGCGCGTGCGCGAGGCACACGTCTATTCCGAGATAGTCCCGAGCACCATCACGGCCGACGAGGTCCGCGCCAAGTCGCCGGCGGCGATCATCCTGTCCGGTGGGCCAAAGTCCGTGTACGAGGTACCGGCGCCGTCGCTCGACGCCGCCATCTACGAGCTCGGCATCCCCATCCTCGGGATCTGTTACGGCGCCCA
>DAIOEY010000076.1:4565-8963 GCA_036745995.1 Acidimicrobiales bacterium
GACGACCTGTTGGATGAGCCACGGCGACGCCATCGCGAAGGCTCCCGACGGCTTCACGGTCACCGCGTCGTCGCCCGAGGCGCCGGTCGCGGTGATGGAGGACTCGTCACGTCGTCTGGTCGCGGTGCAGTTTCATCCCGAGGTCGCGCACACCGAACGCGGTCAGGAGCTGCTCGCCAACTTCTTGCACCACGTCGCCGAGATCCCCGGGGCCTGGACCAACACGTCGATCATCGAAGACCAGGTCGACGCGATTCGCGCCCAGGTCGGTACCGAGAGGGTTCTCTGCGCGCTGTCGGGCGGCGTCGACTCCGCGGTCGCGGCCGCGCTCGTCACCAAGGCGGTCGGCAAGCAGTTGACCTGCGTCTTCGTCGACACCGGACTGATGCGCAAGAACGAAGGCGAGCAGATCGAAGAGACGTTCACCCGCCAGTTCGGCGTCGAGTTGATCCACGTCAAGGCCCAGGACCGCTTCTTTGACGCGTTGGCCGGCGTGACCGACCCCGAGGTGAAACGCAAGATCATCGGCGAGCTCTTCATCCGGGAGTTCGAAGCGGTGGCGCGTGAACTCGGCGCAGGGGGCAGTGGACCGCGTTTCCTGGTCCAGGGCACCCTCTATCCCGACGTCATCGAATCGGGATCGGGTCACGCCGCGAACATCAAGAGCCATCACAACGTCGGGGGACTGCCCGAGGACCTCTCGTTCGAACTCGTCGAGCCACTGCGCAGCCTGTTCAAGGACGAGGTGCGTCACGTGGGCGAGGAGTTGGGCCTGCCGTCCGAGATCGTCTGGCGCCAGCCCTTCCCGGGCCCGGGACTTGGCGTGCGCATCGTGGGCGAGGTCACCAGGGAGCGCGCGGAGATCTTGCGCAACGCCGACCACGTGGTGGTCGACGAGATCAAGAAGGCCGGACTCTACCGTGAGCTGTGGCAGAGTTTCGCGGTGTTACCGGCCGTGCGTACTGTGGGCGTCATGGGAGATGGACGAACCTACGCGTACCCCATCATCATCCGCGCCGTCACCAGTGACGACGCGATGACCGCCGACTGGGCGCGCTTGCCCTACGACGTGATCGAGGCGATCGCGAACCGGTTGATCCGCGAGGTCGAGGGCGTGAACCGCGTCGCGCTCGACGTCACGAGCAAGCCGCCGGGCACCATTGAGTGGGAGTGAGCCGGTCCTCATTTTCTGATGAGTCGCTGTGGGGCAACGAAACCAATGCGTCGCCGGCGCGGCTCGATCCGTCCTCACTCCTCGAGGGCCTGACCGAGCCACAACGACTCGCGGTACTCCAGCGCGGTGGGCCGCTCCTGGTCGTCGCGGGTGCCGGTTCGGGAAAGACGCGGGTGTTGACGAGACGTATCGCGCACCTCCTGGCGACCGGGGACGCGCAGCCCTGGGAGATTCTCGCCATCACGTTCACCAACAAGGCGGCCGACGAGATGCGTCGGCGCGTCGTCGAACTGGTCGGCGCGCAGGCCGACCGGATGTGGGTGTCGACGTTCCACTCCGCGTGTCTGCGGATGCTGCGCGCGCACGCCGACGTGCTCGGCTACCAGCGGGGTTTCACCATCTACGACGCCGGTGACGCGGAGACCGCGGTCGAGCGCATCATGAAAGAACTCAACCTCGACACCAAGCGGCTCTCGCCGCGCAGCGTCGTGAGCGCCATCTCGGCCGCCAAGAACGAGATGCTCTCGCCGAGCGCGTACGAGGCCGCGGGTCACGGCGACGACCCGCACCACCGTCGCGTCGCCCAGATCTACCAGCTCTACGCGGACCGGCTCAAGCTCGCCAACGCCATGGACTTCGACGACCTGTTGCTCAACGCGGTCGAGATGCTGCGCCGTGACCCGGACCTGCTGGCGTCGTACCAGCACCGGTTCCGGTACCTGCTCGTCGACGAGTTCCAGGACACCAACGGCGTGCAGAACGAACTCGTGATGATGCTCGCCGCCGAGCACCGCAACCTCTGCGTGGTCGGTGACTCGGATCAGTCGATCTACCGATTCCGCGCCGCGGACGTGCGCAACATCCTGCAGTTCGAGCAGCGCTTCCCCGACGCCGACGTGATCGTGCTCGAACAGAACTTCCGCTCGACCCAGACGATCCTCGACGCGGCGAACGCGGTCATCGCCAAGAACGCCAGCCGACGCCCCAAGCACCTCTTCACCGAAGGCGACCAGGGACAGAAGATCCGCCTCTACCGCGCGGGTGACGAGTACGACGAGGGACGCTGGGTCGCGAGCGAGCTTCGCCGTCTGCGCAGCGAGGCGTCACTCGACTGGAGCAAGATGGCGGTCTTCTACCGCACGAACGCCCAGAGCCGCGTGCTCGAAGAGGAGATGCTGCGCGCCAGTATTCCCTACCGGGTCATCTCCGGGATGCGCTTCTATGACCGCAAGGAGATCAAGAACGCGCTCGCGTACGCGCGACTGCTCGTCAACCCTCGCGACGAGGCGTCGGCTCGACGGGTCATCAACGAACCCAAGCGGGGCATCGGCGCGCAGGCCCAGGCCAAGCTCGGGATGTACGCCGCGGAGAACGGATTGTCCTTCGCCGAGGCGTCGCACTACGCCAAGGCCGCCGGACTCACGGGTCGAGCACTCGCGGGCGCCGAGAAGTTCTCGTTCATGCTCGACGAACTGCGCGCCCTGTCCAACGACCTCGCGCCGCGCGAGGTCATCGACGCGATCGTGCGAGAGACCGGTATGGGTGACGCGCTGCGCGCGGAGAACTCCGACGAGGCCTATTCGCGCTTGGAGAACCTCGGCGAGCTCGCGTCGGCCGCGTCGCAGTACGACACGCTGCTCGACTTCGTCGAGCGGATGTCGTTGGTCGCCGATTCGGACCAACTCGACAGCGGCGCCGGTGCGATCTCGCTGATGACCCTGCACGTGGCCAAGGGACTCGAATTTCCCGTCGTGGTCATCACGGGCCTCGAAGAGACGATCTTCCCGCACCGCCGAGCGCTCTCGGACGACGCCGAACTCGAAGAGGAGCGACGTCTCTGCTACGTCGGCATCACGCGCGCGATGGATCATCTCGTGCTGACCCACGCGTGGAGCCGCACGATGTGGGGTCAACGCACCGAGGCGATCGCCAGTCGCTTCCTGCTCGAGATCCCGCCCGAACTCGTCACGGATCTCTCGGCGTCGTTGCCCTCGCGGCGCACGCCCTTCGCGCGTGACGACGAGGGATTCATCGGTCGCGCCACCGAATTCACGCACGGACGCGCGTTCGGCACCGGCGCGGCACCGCCGGTTCGTTCGACCGGCGCCGAGAAGCTCGGTCTCGTCGTCGGTGAGCGTGTGGTGCACGATCGCTACGGACCCGGCGTCGTCGAATCGGTCGACGGCGGCGGTTCGCACGCGAGGGCGTCGGTCAATTTCGAAGAACACGGCACGAAACAGTTGGTTCTGGCGATGACGCCGCTTCGCCGAGCGTAATTTCCCTAATACGTTCGTAAGAATGGACGCACCCTGTTGAAGAGGGGTCGCTGTTGAGGTGTCAGAATGGTTCGTTATGGTTTCCACACGACCCGTGTACCGGCCCCCACTGGCACCCAAGAGTCATCGGCTCCCGGCAAAGGTCTACTGGCGTCGTCGCGCGATCGTGCTGCTCGGCGCGATCACGTTGGTCGTCGTTGGCTACCTCGGCGTCAGCCTCGCCTTCGCACTGCACAACCCTTCCTACGGAGTGTCGTACTCGGCGCGGGCCGCTGAATGGGGTCGCCAGCACGGAATCGGGGGAGTGGTCACCTGGATCGAGACCGAGTACTACAAGCTGAACCCGCCCAAGGTCGGCGGCAAGCCCCAGGGCCACGTCTTCGGTACGGGACCGACGAAGGTGTCGATCCCGCCGGGCGTCCACCACCTCGCCGTGCCCGCGCCGCTCGTCACGCCGGCGGCGACCCCGTTGCCCGGTGAAGGGGTCTGGCACGTCGCGGGTCGCTCGACCACCACGGGCGTGCCGACGATGTACGAGGCGTTCGTGCGGCCCAACGCGGTCAACACGAGTTACGTCGTGGGTGTGGCGTGGATGGACCCGACGCTCTTGAAGGCGCAGCTCTATTCCGGTTCGTTCATCCCGGGCAAAGGTCCCTTCGCGTACTCGGCGCCGATCACGGCGAAGAATTCGGAGAACCTCGTCGCCGCTTTCAATGCCGGCTTTCGCATGCAGGACGCGAACGGCGGCTACTACACCGGCGGACGAATGATTCTGCCCCTGCGCAGGGGAGCGGCGTCGGTCGTTATCTTCAAGGACGGCACCATGACGATGGGCATGTGGGGACGTGACTTCGCGATGAACAATCAGATCGCGTCGGTGCGCCAGAATCTGGACCTCATCGTCGACCACGGCGCCGCGGTGCCGGGTCTCGCGGGTCAGAACACGGT
>DAIOEY010000077.1:0-1742 GCA_036745995.1 Acidimicrobiales bacterium
GAAGGGGTGGGCCCCGTCGGGTAAGATTGTTCCCAGTAGCGCGCCAGCGACCCCCCGGGGGTACCGCGAAGCGCAGAGAAACAGTTTGAGAAGAGGTTTTGTGAAGCGTACCTATCAGCCAAATAAGCGGAAACGAGCTAAGACGCACGGATTTCGTGCTCGGATGCGAACCCGTGCCGGTCGTGCCGTCCTTAAGGCCCGTCGCAACAAGGGCCGTCACCAGTTGACGGTCTAAGTAAAGGTGCCCGGTCGGGTTCGAACCCGCCGGCAGTTCGCGCTCTTCGCTAGACCAACCTCCAGGGGTAACAGCGGACCACTACGGATCAGTTTCGTGGCCAGGACCGATGGAAGCCCTTCAGTTGATGTGGCGTACGTGATCAGCCGGAAGGTTGGAAATGCGGTGACCCGCAACCAGATCCGGCGCCGACTCAGGGCCATCATGGACAACCTTAACCCTCAACCATCGTCTGGAATGTACCTGATCAGATGTGGTTATGAGACAGGAAAACTTTCATATGACGAACTCCAGCACCACCTTGAACAAGCAGTCGGGCGCGTCAATGTCGCGTAGTTACCCTCTCGGTGCTCGGGCGCTGCTGCGTTCCATCTCTTTCTACCAACGCTTGAGGTCCGGGCGACCTTCGCCCTGTCGTTTCTATCCTTCGTGCTCGCAGTACGCGCACGAAGCGGTGGCGCTGCACGGCGCCTGGCGCGGTAGCGGTTTCGCTGTTCGACGACTGCTGCGGTGTCGTCCCCTTGGACCGCACGGTATCGATCTCGTACCCGAATTGAAGAAAGTCAGGAGCTCGTAGCGATGGCGTCCATCTCCCACAGTATTGGTTCGATTTTCCAACCAATTTTCCACTTCTTTGGTTGGCTTCTCGCCTTCTTCTACGGGCTCATCCCTAACTACGCGGTCGCGATTGCGCTGTTGACCATCGTGATCATGGGGGCACTCACCCCCTTCACCATCAAGAGCACCAAGTCCATGATGGCGATGCAGAAACTGCAGCCCGAGATAAAGAAGCTGCAGCAGAAGTACAAGGGCCCAGAGAACCGACAGGTCCTCAATGAGGAGTTGATGCGCCTGTACAAGGAGGAGGGAGCGAACCCGGTGGGCGGCTGTCTTCCCGTACTACTCCAAGCTCCGTTCCTCTTCATCCTCTACAGCGTCATCAAGGGTCTCGCCAACAAGGTTCTCGTGCACGGCGTGCTCCAGCCGCTTCCTCGGTACATACCGGCGTCGTCGAAGATGTACCACAGTCTGGTCGCGTCAGGTGGACAGATTAAAGCCTTCGGCATGGACTTGAACTTGAAGCCCTTCAGTAGCCACGGGTCAGTCGCTGCCGCGATCCCCTTCTTTGTCTTCGTCGCCGTCGCCGTCGCACTGCAGTATTTCCAAATGGCGCAGATGAACAGTCGCAATAAGAAGACCGGCCAGCCGATGCCCAGTCA
This sequence comes from Acidimicrobiales bacterium, assembly GCA_036745995.1. Taxonomy (GTDB): domain Bacteria; phylum Actinomycetota; class Acidimicrobiia; order Acidimicrobiales; family RAAP-2; genus RAAP-2. The sequence goes on from DAIOEY010000077.1 coordinate 1,456, forward strand.
GCAGCTCATGATGCAGCGCTTCCTCCCCATTGTTTTTGCATACTTCTATATGGTGATCCCTGCCGCGGTCGTGTTGTACATGATTGTTTCCACAGTCATCCGAATAATTACTCAGGATCTGATGTTCCGTGCGGGTGTCTCGAATCCACACAAGAGCGTGGAAAGGGCGTTGCCGGCAGCGGAGAAGCAGGCGGCGCCAGAGGAGACCAAGCCCACTCCCGTGAAGCCTCAACCCGTGAAGCCTCAACCCGTGAAGCCTCAACAACAGTCTCGCTCTAAGGCGAAGA
>DAIOEY010000077.1:1842-8911 GCA_036745995.1 Acidimicrobiales bacterium
CCCGTGAAGCCTCAACCCGTGAAGCCTCAACAACAGTCTCGCTCTAAGGCGAAGAAGAAAAGAAAGGCGCGGTAGCCCATGGATTGGGTAGAAACTACTGGAAAGTCGATCGATGAAGCCACGGATCGGGCCCTCGCCCATCTTGGCGTTCACCGAGACGACGCAGAGATTGAAGTAATCGAGGAGCCGAAGGCCGGACTGTTTGGCCGGGTTCGAGGCGAGGCGCGTGTTCGCGCTCGAGTACGGCCCTCAGGCCCTCGTCCCAAGCGCTCGCGACGATCAGGTGGTCGAGAGGACCGACCGCGTCAAGCGGGACCGCGAAGCGAGAAGTCACGTTCGCCGAAGGTCGTCGACGCTGAGACACCGCGCAAGAGCAAAGAGAGCACCAACAACGGCAACCGTCGACCAAAGGAGTCGGTGGGAGTCGCGACACGATCTGAAAAGAGTCCATCAAAGGAGGACACCATGGCTGAAGGCATCACGCTGGCCGAACAAGGGTCGATCGCCAAGGAGTTCCTGACGGGACTACTGGTGTCGATGAATATAGTTGCGGAAATTTCCGTCAAGGAGCTCGACGAAGAGACGGTCGAGCTTTCGGTTAACGCCAATCCCCCGACGGAACTCGGTGTGTTGGTCGGGCCCCGCGGCACGACGCTGCAGGCTTTGCAAGAGGTCACGCGCACCGTTGTACAGTCGAAGAGTCCCAGTCGGACCGATCGAATTCTGGTCGACGTGGCCCAGTATCGGGAGCGTCGAGTCGCCGCTCTCGGGCGATTTGCCACGCAAGTCGCCCGAGAAGTCACTGAGACCGGTGAGGAGCGAGCTCTCGAGCCCATGTCCGCGGCTGATCGCAAGGCAGTGCACGATGCTCTCACCGACAGTACAACGGTGCTGACACGGTCAGAAGGCGAAGAGCCTCGCCGCTTTGTGGTGGTCGCCCCTGCATAATAGATCTGTGAAGAATGAATGGTTGATCCGCGCCCTCGAGGAATCGAGGGCGCGGGGCTATTTGGGGCCTGGTGCGATCGAACCGCAGATAGCGCACGCTGAAGGCTTTGCGAAGTGCTGGGAGGAGCGAACGTCCACTCCCCCGGCGTCCTTTCTCGATCTGGGAAGTGGCGGGGGGCTACCCGGACTTGTTCTCTTGCAACGGTGGAACGGTCACGGTGTTCTCAACGACTCAATCAACAAGCGGCTTGAGTTCCTGCGCGAGGTCCTACAGTGGCCCGACGCGCCGCAGCACGGAGAGGTTATGGCTGGTAGGGCCGAGGAGACAGCACGCCTGGCCGAATTCGACTCGGAATTTGACCTTGTGACAGCCCGCTCCTTCGGACGCCCTTCTGTCACCGCCGAGTGCGCAGCTCGGTTTCTGAAGATCGGGGGAGTCCTGGTCGTTTCCGAACCTCCTAATGATGACGACGCCGGGAGATGGAGTCCGGAAGGCCTGTCGGAGCTGGGTCTCAACGCACTGGGCAGGGTTCGACACGGTGCTGCCTACCAGATAATTCAGAAAGTGGCAGCGACGTCGATTCGGTATCCCCGAGAGGTTGGCATCCCGAGGAAGAGGCCACTCTTCTAGATGTTTCACGTGAAACATCCAGAAGTGCAAGGCTCGACGCTGATGAGTTGTTTCACGTGAAACACTGGGCTGAGAAGGTAATTGCCGAGGCAACGTTTCACGTGAAACATCCATGTGAATATTTGCTCAGATGTTTCACGTGAAACATAGGTACTTGACGTCTCGTCGAAAAGCGTGTTGAATAGCAGGGGACTTGACGATGTGTCGGGATTTCTAGGTCGGGAAGAGGCTCATGGCGGACGCCAGCACAATGAGGATTATTGCTGTAGCGAACCAGAAGGGCGGAGTCGGCAAGACGACCACCACAACGTCGCTGGGAGCCGCTCTTGCGGAAATTGGTAATCGGGTCCTCGTGGTCGACCTCGACCCTCAGGGAAATGCCACGACGGGACTGGGTGTTGACGGTCGTAAGTTCGAGAGGTCGGTCTACGACGTGCTTTTGAACGATGTTCCGATGGTGGACGTCGTTGAGCCCACAGGCTTTAACAACCTTTTCGTCGCGCCTGCGACACTCGATCTCGCGGGTGTGGAGCAGGAACTCGCGTCCGTGATCTCCAGAGAGTTGCGTCTGAAGAGGGCGCTCGAGTCGGTCGAGGGGGAGTTCGACTACGTGTTCATCGATTGCCCCCCTTCTCTCGGGTTGATAACGATCAACGCCTTCGCAGCCGCCACCGAGATCATGGTGCCTGTTCAGACCGAGTTCTACGCGCTGGAAGGTTTGACCCAGCTTCAGCGGATCGTGGATCTCGTGCAGAAGAACCTCAATCCAACCTTGAAAATCTCAAAGGTTGTCTTGACGATGTACGACACTCGTATCACGCTTTCCCAGGATGTTGCGGCCGAAGTGCGTAAGCACTTCCCCACCGAACTATGTCGGACAGTTATACCCCGCACAGTGCGCCTCGCGGAGGCACCATCTTTCGGACAACCAATTACCGTCTTTGACCCGAATTCAAAGGGCGCAATCGCCTATCGTGCACTCGCAGAGGAGATCAATAATGGCTAGAAAACCCGGTTTAGGTAAAGGACTCGGTGCCCTCATCCCGGAGGGCGAGGTGGTCGGTGAGGATGTAGTCGTCGCGTCAGAGGGTCCGCTTCGCCGTATCCTGGTGACGTCGATTCGACCGAATCCCTTTCAGCCGCGAAAGTCCTTCACCGATGAGAGCCTTCAGACGCTTGCTGCATCGGTCAAGGAACTCGGAGTTCTCCAGCCCTTGATCGTTCGACCGGTTGAGGGGGAGGAGAATCTCTACGAGCTCATAGCGGGGGAGCGCCGCTGGCGGGCGGCTGGATTGGCCGGTCTCGAGGTCGTCCCGGTCTTGGTCCAAGACGACGTCAACGATCGGCTGTCGCTGGAGCAGGCCGTAGTGGAGAATCTTCACCGGGTCGACCTCCATCCCCTGGAGGAAGCTGCCGCCTACCAACAGTTGATCGACGAGTTTGACATGACCCACGAGCAGGTTGCACAGAGAGTCGGAAAGAGTCGAGCAAATATTACGAACACGTTACGACTCCTACAACTAGGTGAAGTAGCCCAGTCCGCTCTGGCCAGTTCGCAGATCAGTGCCGGCCACGCGCGGTCGTTACTGGCTTTGAGTGATCCGAACGCGCAATCGACGATGGTGGCTCGAATCATCAAGAACGAACTCTCGGTTCGCGCGACGGAGGAAGCGGTGAAGACCTTTCTCGAGCCGAAACCGATCAACAGCGAGGAGCACGTTTCCAAGACGAGCACCGGGGCGCCTCGACTGCGCCCAGTGCCCGACGCGAGCGTGGCCGAGCTCGAGCAGTTGCTCGAGGACTACCTGAACACGAGGGTGCACGTCGACCTCAAGGGCCGAAACGGGCGAATCGTCATTGATTTTGCCGATTTAGACGATTTGGAACGGATCTACATCGCAATCTCTCAAGCGAAATAGGCTTCAACCCTCAACTTAACCCTCTTGTTGAAGTTATCCCCAAGTTGTGGATGAAGTTGTGGGTTTCTCCGTGAATCCCAGTCGTTATTGGGTTTTTGTCAGGTAAACACCGGAAATCTGAAGCGAATTCTACGGCTCCCTGTGGATAACTTTGCTCACCACGGCCGCAATCTCGGCTGCAATCTCGCCCAAAACCTGATCAGGTGGCGTTCCGTGCTCAATGTGCAACGTTGTCATCTTCGTCTCACGAAGGATCGGCAGGGCCATTCCCGTGATTTCTACCCTCGGGAGCGTCTCGGACCGTCCAAGACTCGCGCCTATCGACCCTGCCAACTGCTCCGCGCGGCGCGAATGCGAGTGGTAACTCGCCCAGTAGTGGAGGTGGATCACGTTCAACCGCTCGAGGGTTTGAAACGACAGCACGAGGGCAGCCTGGTGTCCGTTGGCGAAGAGTGCCACCTCGTCCGTCGTCGCGTCGTCCATCAAGCGCACCTCGCGAGCGCTCATCAAGCTCTGCGCCACGAGCTGGGCGAGCGGACTCTGACCGCAGACAACGATGGGACCAGTTCCGACGTCGTCGAAACCGGCCTCGTCGCGGGCCTCAGTGACCAGGTACCGCTTCGAGACGATTGACGTGAGCCGCAGCACCTCCAACAGCGTTGCCCGGGTGAGCGCTCCGTCGGCGCCCAGGCCGCAGTTGCGCTGAAAGTCGTGCAACGTGTGCTCGGTGACTGAGCCGAAGATCCCGTCGATTCGTCCGGGATTGAATCCGAGTTGTGCGAGACGTACCTGCAACTCGGCAACGTCGTCGCCGCGCAGATGGGGATGAGCGAGATACAACAGTCGTTCGCCGAGGCGCCAACCCGCCTCGACGAGGCGGTTCCAGGTGGTCTCGTCGACGTCGCCCGTGATGGGCAGACCCCTCGAGCGTTGAAAGGCCTCGACCATAACCACCGTGCCGTCGCCGAACTGGCCCACGGGATCGGTGAGCGGGGCGTAGCCGATGCTGGCGAGTCGCTCTTGTAGCTCGCGTACGCGCGAATCCTCGGCGCCGCGCTGCAGCAGGTCGAAGTTGGGAATCGCGACTACAGGTTCGCGGTGATCTCTTGGAGCAGCGCGCCCTTGGGCTTGGCGCCCACCAGGCGGGCGATGACCTCGCCGTCCTTGAAGAGCAACAGCGTGGGGATGCTCATCACGGAGAACTTGGTGGCGGTCGCGACGTTGACGTCGACGTCGAGCTTGCCAATCGTGAACTTGTCGGATTGCTCTACGGCCAGTTCCTCGAGGATCGGGGCGATCATCTTGCAGGGTCCACACCACTCGGCCCAGAAGTCGACGAGAATCGGCTTTTCTGACGACCCCACGACTTCGTCGAACGTCGCGTCGGTCAGCGTCGTGATTTGGTTACTCATACCTACCTCCACAAAAGACGCCCGCTACGAACGTCGCAGCGCCCACCTTAGCGACCGAGTGCTAGAAACCCTGCGCTTCGAGCCACCGTTCGGCGTCGATCGCCGCGACGCAGCCTGAACCCGCCGACGTGACCGCCTGGCGGTAGACGTGGTCCTGAACGTCGCCGGCCGCGAAGAGACCCTCGATGGAGGTGTAGGACCCCAGGCCCGTGCGCACGTAGCCGTTGTCCTCGAGTTCCACCTGATCGGTCACCAGTGTCGTGTTGGGGATGTGGCCAATGGAGATGAAGACGCCCGTGACGTCGAGGACGCGGCCCGCGCCGGTGATGGTGTCCTGCACCGCGAGTCCCGAGACCTTGTCCACGCCCAGCACCTCGGTTACCTGGGTGTTCCACGCAAAACGGATCTTCTCATTGTTGAAGGCGCGTTCCTGCATGATCTTTGACGCGCGCAGCGAGTCGCGACGGTGCACGACCGTGACGCTCTTGGCGAATCTCGTGAGAAACGTCGCTTCTTCGAGTGCGGAGTCTCCTCCTCCCACGACCGCGATGTCGTGTCCACGAAAGAAGAAGCCGTCACAGGTCGCGCACGTCGAAAGACCATGACTGAGGAGTCGCTCTTCGCCGGGCACGTTCAACATCGTCGAACGCGCGCCGGTCGCGAGGATCACGGCGTCGGCGGTGATGCTCGGTTCTTCGCCGTCGCCGGTCACCCACGCGCAAAACGGCCGGCGCGAGGCGTCGAGTTTCTGCACCTTGGTGACGCGCAGGTCGGCGCCGAAGCGCGCCGCCTGGGCGCGCATGTTGGCCATGAGTTCCGGGCCGGTGATCGCCTCGGGGAAGCCCGGGTAGTTTTCGATGTCGGTGGTGAGCATCAACTGCCCGCCGGGTTGATCGGTCGTCGACGAGGGCTCGCCCTCGATCACGATGGGGTTGAGCTGTGCCCGTGCACTGTAGATCGCCGCCGTGAGGCCGGCCGGCCCCGAGCCCACGATGAGAACACGCGTGTGCTGGGTCACTATTTTCTCAGATTGATCGGACGGCGACGTCGCCAGATAATAAGCCCTGCAATCAGGGAAATCGACCCGATGATGGCGTAGGTGATCCACTCGTGACCGGCGAAGAAGTACACGTTGCAGAGACGCATCAGGCCCAACAACAGGGCGATCACGAGCACCAAGGCCATCAACGCGATGATGAAGCCGAAGGCGACGATCCGACCGCCGACGAGTACGGGGCGAAGGTACTTGTCGTGGACGACGTCGAGGACGTGGTCGAACGAGTGCAACGCCCGATCGACGACGTCGGGTTCGCGTGGTTCGTTGGAATCGCTCACGATTAGGACTTTAGTGGTGTCGCAGCCCCTTACGCCTCGACCCAGCAGACACCGATGATCCCCGGACCGCCGTGGGTGCCCACCACCGATCCGATGTCGGCGACGATCAGCGGGAACTCGGTCTGAACGTCACTCACCATCTCGGCGAACCCCTTTACGCCCGGGGCGTCGCCGTGCACCACCGCCAGTCGTCGCAACGGCGCGTGCGAGCGTGCGACCTGGGCGATGGCGGCGAGGGCCTTGGCCCGCGTGCGCTGGCGACCGGCTTCGGCGACCAAGCCGTCCTTCAACTCGAGCAGGGGCTTGATGGAGAGCACTTGTCCGAGGAGAGCCCGTGCGCCACCGACACGGCCACCCTTCACGAGATGCTCGAGCGTGTCGAGCATGGCGCACACGCCGACCTTGGCGACGAGCGACTGCGCGCGCTCGACGAGCTCGTCGAGCGTGGCCCCGTCCTGGGCCATCTCGGCGACGTCGATCGCGAGCAGTCCCAGGGCCATCGACACGGCTTTGGTATCAACGACGCGCACGTCGAAGGACGTACCGACGGTGTCGGCCGCGAGTTGCGCCGATTGGTGTGTCGCCGAGAGCGCCGCCGAGAGCGTGAGCACGATCGCGCCGTCGCAGCCGTCGGCCTTCGCTCGCTCGTAGGCCGCCTGAAATGCTCCGGGCGAGGGCGCGGACGTCTCGGGCAAGACCTTCGACGCTTTGCACTTGGCCCAAAAGGCCGACGGCGTGAGGTCAACCCGGTCGGTGAACTCGCTGTCGCCAAAGCGAATGCTCAACGAGACGACGTCGATGTCGAGTCGGGTCGCGATCTCCTC
>DAIOEY010000078.1:0-8908 GCA_036745995.1 Acidimicrobiales bacterium
AAATGAAAGACGTCACCACGTGTCCGGTATCCAGCGATACGACCTCCAAGGAGGTCCTCCACTCACCGAACGAGAGTTGAAGAGACGCTGGGCCACTTTTCACAGCGCGATTCGAATCAAGTCCGAGAAGCCGTTCCGCCAGTTCATCGGTCGCATGTTGGGTGAGGACACGTGGCGTTACAAGACCGCGCGCTTCTTCGGTCGGCCCCTACTTCGCACTCTTCGCCGACTGCGCGGTCAAGACCCCGACAGCGCGCCGCGCGAGGTGGTCGCCAAGATTGACCGCTACTTTCCCGACAACTATCGACCGCGTGAGGTCCCTCTCGTAGAAGAGGAGACAATGTTCGAGGAGAAACTGAGCGACGTCGAAGTCTTCGAGGTCAACGAGACCGCTGACGGTGGCTTCGACGCCCTCGACGCGCTCAATAGCGTCATCGCTACGTCAACACGAACGTGGCTCTTCCTGCACGACGCCACGTTGACGCGCGAAAACTGGATCGGCTCGCTGTCGGCACTCCTCAGCGCGGCGCTCGACGTCGACGACGTCGTGTTCGCCGACGAGGTAGGCGCGCTCGCCCACGCGCCCATCCTGAAATCTGCTGGCGTGGGTCCTCATACTCTGCTCAGCCACAACGTCGTCGGTCGACCGGCTCTACTTCGCGTCGCGACGCTGCGCTCCATTGGTGGATTCTCATCCGAAGCAGGCTGGGCATTTGAACACGACGCGTACCTACGCCTCAACGAATCGTCAGCGACGTTTCATCACGTGCCCTTGATCGTCGCGCCGGGTCGTCCGGCGATCTCGTTCTCACCCGCGCACATCGACGGCGATAGCTGTCGCGCCGTTCGAAACGCTTTCTTTCGCCGTGGCTGGCGCGGAACCGTGGAGCCCGGAGTCCTCGGCGGACTCGTGCAGTGGACGATTGGGTCGCCCTCACCGCCGCCTTCGATCGACGTCATCATCCCCACCCGTGACCGTCTTGACCTCGTGCTCCAGTGCATCAACGCACTGGAGACGCAAACGACGTACCCGAACTACGACATCGTGATACTGGACAACGACTCCAAAGAGCCCGCGACGCTCGAGTACTTCGCCTCAACGAACTACCGCGTCATTCCCTGTCCCGGTCCTTTCAACTACGCCGCCATCGTCAACCGCGGCGTAAGCCTCAGCACCGCCGACTTCGTGGTGACGCTCAACAACGACACGATTCTGATCACGCCCGACTGGCTGGAGAGGATGATCGGCGTCGCCGCGCTGCCCGAAGTGGGTTTCGTCGGCGCCTGCCTGATCGACCAGGACGGACGTCACGAACACGAGAGCATCGTCATTTCTCCCTATCCCCAACACTTACGGACAGATTCGAACTATCCGCACCAGGACTACTTCGCACTTTCGCGCCGCGACGTGGCGGCCGTGACCGGCGCTGTACAGATGGTGCGTCGTGAACTCTGGCAGTCCCTCGGCGGGATGGATGAGCGCCTTCGCGTGACGATGAACGACGTCGATATCTGCCTGCGCAGTCAGGTGGAAGGCCGTTACGTGGTCTACCTGCCCGACGTCAAGTTGTTCCACCACGTCAGCTCTTCGAGGGGAAAGCTCGATCCACTCGAGGATCGCAACCTGTTCATCCAGCGCTGGGACATCTTCGGATCGTTCCAGGACCCCTACTTCCCCGAGTCGATCCTCCTCTTGGGCGAAAAGATGTACTTCCGCCATCGCTAGTCGAGGAACTCGGGTCCCGACCCAGTTGCGACGCCCTTGTATCCTGAGTGCGTGAACTCTACAAGGGCCCGTTTCGTAGCGTTCTACCACCGGCTTCCTTCGTGGGCCGCGCCGGTGATTCTGATCATCCTCGCGGTGTTGGTCGCGAACCTCATGTACGTCTCGGGACTGGGCCTCGACAATCCAATCTCGTGGACGGCGGGGATCTCGCACCACATCTGTCGGGTGGCGTGCGGGCGTCCCGCGATCGACCCGAACCTCGGCTACCTGACTCAGCCGTTGGGCCACCTCTCGGCGAGCGACATCCTGCACGGTCATCTGCCGTGGTGGAACTACTACGAGGGACTCGGCCAACCGCTCGCCGGCGAGATGCAGGGCGCGTCGCTCTTCCCCCTGACGTTGCTGTTCGCGTTGTCCGACGGTCTTTTGTGGTTCCACGTCTGTCTCGAGATCATCGCCGGTGTCTCGACGTACTTCCTCCTGCGACGTCTCTCGGTGTCGAGCGTGATCGCGACCGGCGTCGGTGTGGTCTTCGCACTGAACGGAACCTTCGCGTGGCTCGGCAACGCGGTGCTCAACCCGGTCGCGTTCCTGCCGATGCTGCTGCTCGGCGTCGAGCTGATCTTCGACGGCGCCCGAGACGGCTCACGCAAGGGCTGGTACGTGGCCGCGATCGCACTCGCCCTGTCGATCTACGCGGGCTTTCCCGAGGTGGCGTACATCGACGGCGTCTTCGCGTTTGGCTGGGCCGCGGTTCGACTCTTCAGCGAGCCAAGAGCGATGCGCCTCGTCGTGGCGCGTCGACTGGGGCTCTCGGGATTGGTGGGAACACTCCTCGCCTTACCGATCCTCATTCCCTTCTACGACTTCTACAAGGTCGCCAACATCGGCAATCACGTCGCGGCGCTCGACGGACAGTCGAAACTCCTGGGACACGCGTCCTCGATGCTGCTCGATCCCTACGTCTACGGCACGCTGTTCTCCAACCCGGTCACCTACCCCTACTGGGGCGGCATCGGCGGCTACTTCGGCGCCAGCGTCGCCGCGCTCGCGATCCTCGGTCTCTTCGGCGCGCGTCTGCGCCCGTTGCGGATCTTTCTCGCCTTGTGGACCGTTCTTGGACTCTTGGGTGTCTTCAACCTCTTCTACATGCGCGACGTCTGGAACCTCATTCCCCTCGTGAAGAGCATGGCCTTTGCGCGCTACGTCATGCCGAGTTGCGAGATATCGCTGGTCGTCCTCGCCGGACTCGGCATCATGGACTTCGCGACCAACAAACGGTTCAAGCGGCTCTTCACGCTGACCACGTTGGTCGCCCTCCTCCTGGTGCTCTGGGGTGCGCTCGAGGCGAGTTCGTCCAACAAGGGCGTCGTCCTGCCGAGCAAGACCCGTATCATCTTCATCGGGCTCGACGCCATACCATTCCTCGCGCTCGGGGCGCTCCTCGTCATCGGACGATTCTCCAAGTTCCGGGTGGCCACCCTGTTGATCACGTTGGTGCTGGTTGGAGAGTCGGTGCTGTTGTACTTCGTGCCGACCGCTGAATCACCCAAGCGGATCACGATCGACCAAGCGCCCATCACGTACCTCCAGGACAATGAGGGCCAGTACCGATTCCTCGACTTCGGCGTGCTGAACGCGAACTGGGGCACGCAGTACGACCTCAACTCCCTGAGTGCCATCGACCTGCCGTTCCCGAACCTCTTTTCCAAGTTGCTGCACCGTACGCTCTTCCCCGCCCTCACGCCGCTCAACCAGTTCGTGATCCACGCCGGCCTGCGGGGCATCGTCGGCCAGGAGATCTCGGTGCAGAACCACTTCGCGGCCTACGAGGCGGCTTCGGTCAAGTACCTCTTGATTTCGAACAAGGTCCCACTGTGGCCGGGACTCGCGAAACTCGGCGTGAAGCGCGTCTTCGAGGACGCGCTGGCGTCGATCTACGAGATGCCAAACCCGACGCCGTTCTACTCGTCGTCGTCCAAGTCCTGCACCGTGACGAGCACGTCGGTCGCCACCGCCACGGTGCACTGTGCGAGCACCGGGACGACCTTGGTCCGAAGCGAACTCTGGATGGCGGGCTGGTCGGCGAGCGTGAACGGCCAGGCCGCCACCGTGAACCAATACAACACGGCCTACGAGAGCGTCGCCGTACCAAAGGGAACATCAACGGTCGTCTTCAAGTTCTCGCCGCCCCACGTGCGCTATGGCTTCCTCGCCGCCCTGCTCGCCGCACTCTTCCTCGTCGCCTCGTGGGCACTCGAGCGATGGCCGCTACGTCGTCCGGCCCATCGACGACCGCGTGGCCAGAGCTAAGTCCCCTAGTCGTTACGTTCGATGGATGAGCGCGCTGAGCCTCGTGCTCGCCGCGAGCGCTCTGGCGAGTTCGCTTGACGCGCCCGCGTCGACTGCGGCACCGACCACAACGACGATCGATCCCGGTTCACTTTCCCAGACGAGCGTCGAACCTTCATTTGGCGCACCCCTGACACACCAGATGAACGCGTTGTGGACCGACCTTCGCACGAACAGCGTCGCGCGAGCGGAGTCCCTCTTCTTTCCGCGCAGTGCGTACTTGAAGATGAAGACCGGGCTGTTGCCCAACCCGAGTGCTGACTACGCCGAGCGTCTGATCGCCTTCTACGAACTCGACGTCACGGCGTACCACCGTTATCTCCTGAGCGGTGGCGCGGCAACGTTGGTGCGCGTCACCTTCAACCGCGCCGACGCCGCCTGGATCGCCCCGGGACACTGCGAGAACCTCATCGGCTACTGGCACCTGCCCGGCGTTCGTTTCGTCTACCGTCACGCCCACAAGGAGTTCTCGGTGGCGGTCGCCTCGCTCATCTCCTGGCGCGGGGTCTGGTACGTCGTGCACCTGGGTCCCAACCCGCGCCCCAGCGACGTCGGCACGGTCGATAGTCCAAGCAGTGGACCGGGCACGCCGGGGCCGGCGGGCGGCTGCTAGCCGGCTGGCGCGACGACGGCGCCGTTCGCCGAGATTCGAGCAGCGTTCGCGCCGAAGTCGGCAACCGAGAGCCCGTTGACGAAGGCCGCCGCGGCATCGGTCGGATCGACGCTCGGCTGACCCGAGGGACTCAGCACCACCGACGTGAAGTGACCCGAGAGGAACGATCCCGTCGAACTGAGGGTCACGTGCAGGATCGCCGAGAGTCGTAGCACGCCCTGCGCGGCGAAGTTGTCGTAGTTCGCGAAGTCACCGAGGCTGTAGGCGATGAGGTGACCGCGGTACCACTCCATGGCGCGCAGCACGTGGGGGCCGCTGGCGAGTACGAGGTCCGCGCCGTCGTCGATCGCGGCGTGGGCGAAGGCGAACGGATTGCCGCGATCCTCCCCCACGTAGAACTCGCTCGTTCGCGTGACGTGGTCGGCGTCCGATCCTTCGGCGCCCGCGTGCATGTACACGACGACGACGTTCGCGATCCTCTTCGCCTGAGCGATGAGTTGGGCCGCCGCGGTGAAGTTCAACAGATCGTTCGTGTTCGAGTACGGCGCGAAGTCCACGAAGGCGACCCTCGTCGTTCCCTCACGCACCACGCCGATCTGTCCGGGCAGCCCCGCCTGGGCAATGCCCACCGCCCGCAGCGCCGCCGTCGTGTCGGTTGCGCCTTGGGCACCGAAGTCGTGGGAGTGGTTGTTCGCGGCGTTCAGCACGGTGAAGCCCGCCGCCCGGTACACGGCCGCGTACGACGTGGGCACGTGGAACGCGTAGCACTCGGTCGAGGTGGGGGCACACTTGGAGGTCGTCGCCGAGGTCATCGTGCCCTCGAGATTGCCAAAGACGATCGGCGCCGCCAACGCCGCCTTGATGGGCGCCAGGTACGCCGTCGGATCGGCCGGAAGCTGGGGCGTGTTGCCGAGTTCGGTGTCACCGACCGCCGACAGCGTCACGTTCGACGGCGCGGTCGTCGTCGTCGTCGCGGGCAGGGTCGACGCTGTGGTGGTCGTCGAGACCGGTGAAATCACGTTGGCCGCACCGAAGGCCACGCCCGCGACGACCGCGACGACGAGAATCATCAGCATCAGCATCACTTTGAGCGTCGGTCGCCGCGATGCTCCTTGCGATCGTGCGCTGTGCTTGGCTACCACGGCTGGGCCTCACCGGGTCGGGCCGCCTTGAACACGGCGAAGAAGTCCTTGGTGCTCGAGTAGAGGAACCGTCCGGGGATCTGGTTGGGGTTCGGGACGAACAGCGATGGCCCCTGGGCACCGGGTGCCGCGTAGGTCACGAAGATCGGCCACTCGGGATTGATGTCCAGTTGCATGGCCCGTACGCAGTGCAAGAGCACCATGACGTGGGCCATGCTCTGGGCCGTCTGGGCGGGCGCCGCCGCGTAGACGAGATCTCCCGAGGCGGTGATGCCGAGCGCCGTTCGCCAGACGTCGGGCAGTCCGTGCAGGGTCAGCCCCCACAGGGCGTTGTTGGCGGTGCGAGGCGTCGGTGCGCCGTTACTCACGAGCAGCGGAAGGTTCTGACGGGCCATCTGAATCGTCGGCCCCGGACGCACGCCGCCGGTCCAGGTGATGACGTTGACCGTGCCGTTGGTGTAGCGCACGACGGTCGCGAGCCCGACGATCATCGGGAAGTACAGGGTGTGGTTTACGTAGAAACCCGCGGCGCCGTCGGCCTCGTAGAAGCCCGAGTTCATCGTGGCGAGCAGTCGCGCACGACCCTGCGCTGGGACCTCCATGGGTCCGCGGTTGAGCGTGGTCACGCCCGGACCCTTGTAACCGGGATAGAGCGCGAAATCGGTCGCCGTGGTTCGGATCCACGCGGCGTAGGCGAGTTGCGTGGGTAGGGCCGCGACGGGCGCGAACGTCGTCGTGTAGACGTCGGGCACGGCGGAGGACCAGAGGTCGCGCGGCTGCCAGGTCGAGCAGACGAGCGACGAGGCACTGTGCGCCACGCAGACCCTCACCGGCACGTCGAGCTTCTTGGGCGCAACCGTCGACGTGGTCACGTTCGAGGGGTTACTGACTGTGGTCGTCGTCGTCGCGCCCGAATGGGCGCGCCACCCCACCGCCGCGACTGCCACGAGGGCCAGGGCGGCTGCACTCAGCGCGATCTTGCGCATAACCCTCTCTCACGACGATTCCTTGGGACATCTTACGAAGAGCGTCGACCCTCGGCGGCCACGAGGGATCGAGAACGCCGTGCGATACGGTGCAATCAACGCCAAAGGAGACCCGTGGCCGCATTTGGACCCGCGCAGCAAAGGATCGAGTCGGTGAATCGATGACCAATCGCATCGACGCACTCGATCTCTCCAAGAAGCTCTCCCACGATGAATCGTTGCTTCTGATCAAGGCGGCGCAACTTCGCCTCGTCCAGTTGCGGCTCTTCACTGCCGGGCTCTTGGCACCGCACGAGGTCGGCCCCGGACTGCTCGTACTCTTCGAAGGGTTCGACGCCGCCGGCAAGGGCGGGGCGATTCGCAACCTCGTCGCGGGCATGGACCCGCGTCACGTGCGCGTCGTGCCCATCGGTCCGCCGAGCGAGAGTGAACTGCGCCACCATTTCCTCTGGCGCTTCCAACCCACGATCCCGGGCGTGGGTGAGATGACCGTCTACGACCGCTCCTGGTACGGACGACTGCTCGTCGAGCGCGTTGACAAGCTGATTGACGACGACACGGCGAAGCGTTCGGGTCAAGAGATCGTCGAGTTCGAGCGCGCCCTGGTCGACGACGGAACGATCCTGGTCAAGTTCTGGCTCCAGATCTCGGACGAGGAGCAACTGAGGCGCTTCAACGACCGCGCGAAGGATCCCATGAAGCAGTGGAAACTCACGCCCGAGGACTGGAGGAACCGTGAGCAGCGGTCGGCGTACCTGAAGGCCCTCGCCGACGTCCTCGACACCACCGACCAGCACCACGCCCACTGGGACCTGATCGCCGCCGAGGACAAGCACTTCGCGCGCGTGGCCGTGCTCGAAACGCTCATCAAGCGCTGGGTTCGCGGCCTGGAGCGGCGTGGTATCGCCGTGCCCGAGGCGCGGGGTGAGGACTACCTGCACTAGGGCGCGCGGCGCCGGGCCAAATCTGAAACACTGAGACCATGACATCGCGCTACGGCATCACGATCCCCTTTGACGGCGTCACGCTCCGCGCGCATCGCGAGTTGTTCCACCGCCTCGCCGACCTGGGCTACACCGACGTCTGGTCCGCCGAGGTCGACGGGGCCGACGGGTTCACGCCCTTGACCCTCGCCGCCGCGTGGGAGTCTCGGCTGCACCTCGGTGTCGCGGTGACGCCGGTCTTCACCCGTGGCCCGGGACTGCTGGCGATGAGCATCGCGGCGCTGGCCGAGGTGGCCGACGGTCGGTTCACGATGGGACTGGGCGCCTCGAGCGAACCGGTCGTCCAGCGTTGGAACGGCATTGCGTACGAGAAGCCCTACGCGCGCACGCGCGACGTGCTGCGCTTCGTCAAGCGCGCCCTCGACGGCGAGAAGATCGACCACGTCTATGAGACCTTCGAAGTCCACGGCTTCAAGCTCTCGCGTCCGGTGATCGAACGACCGCCGATCCTGCTCGGCGCGCTTCGCCCGGGCATGTTGCGACTCGCCGGCCAAGAGGCCGACGGCGCCATACTCAACTGGCTCGGCGCCGACGACGTCGCCCAGTGCCGGGCCGAAGTCGGTGACGGCAAGACCATCGCGGCGCGCCTGTTCGTCATACCCACCGACGACGCCAGCGCCGCGCGCTACATCGGACGGCGAATGATCTCGTCGTACCTGACGGTGAACGCCTACGCGGAGTTCCACCGCTGGCTCGGGCGCGGCGACGCGTTGGCACCGATGTGGGCGGCGTGGGAGGCCGGTGACCGCAAGCTCGCGAACGAGGTGATCCCCGACGAGGTCGTCGACGAACTCATCATCCACGGTTCCTACGACCAGTGCCGCGAGCACGTGCTGCGCTACGTCGAGGCGGGCGTGCAGATACCGACCATCGCGATCGTCCCCTTCGGTATCGACCTGCACGACGCGATCGAGGGGCTCGCGCCGCGCTAGACGGTCTCGGCCTCGAGGAACTCGAGGATCGAGGCGAACTTCTCGCGCGCGGCGACGGTGCGCGTCGGGATGAAATCCGTCGGGACCTCGCTCGCCGTGTAGTTCTTCAGCGCGTGGCGCGCCACCGTCTGGCGGTGCACCTCGTCGGGTCCG
>DAIOEY010000079.1:0-8829 GCA_036745995.1 Acidimicrobiales bacterium
CGCTGTTCGTTGGCTACTACGAATCGAAACCGAGGCCGAAGAGGTCCATGATCTTCAGCCACAGGTTTCGACGACCCTCGTTCTCGTCGGCACGCCGGATCGCGCGCTGGGTCAAGGAGATGAAGAGCCACTTGAACGGTTCGGGCGGGAACGGCAGGGGCTTCTTTCGCACCATCGCGAGGCGCGTGCGTTCGGTGTCGAGGTTGTCGAGCAGGTCAAGCATCGCTGAAGCACCGAAGCGCGTCGATGCGACGCCCAGTCCCGTGTAGCCGAGAACGTAGGCGACCTTGCCGCCGTACGCGGTTCCCCAGAACGGCGAGAACCTGGTGCACGTATCGATCGCCCCGCCCCAGGCGTGCGTGAACTTGATACCGGCGAGTTGAGGAAACGTCTTCAGGAAATGGTCGGCGAGCGTCGCGTAGGTCTCGGCGTTGAACTCGTACTCGCGCCGCACCTTGCCACGGAAGTTGTAAATCGTGTCGTACCCGCCCCAGAGGATGCTGTGGTCCTTGGTGAGGCGGTAGTAGTGGAACTGATTGCCCGCGTCGGCGACGCCCTCTCGCCCCTTCCAGCCGATGCTCTCGAGCTGTTCGGGTGAGAGCGGCTCGGTGACCAGCTGGAAGTCGTAGACCGGCACCACGTACTTGCGCGCCGAGCGCACCAGAGAGGCCCAGACGTTGGTGGCGAGCGCGACACGCGCCGCCGTGACCGCGCCGTAGGGCGTGTGAATCCGAACGGCGTCGTCGACGTCCTCGAGCCACTCGACCTTGGAGTTCTCGTAGATCGTCACGCCCAGTTTGAGACACGCCCGTTCGAGACCCCAGACGAGTCGAGCGGGATCGACGAGCGCCGTGCCGTCAGGGTCGAACAACCCACCCTGGTAGAGCGGTGAATGCACCCGGGCTTGAACTTCCTCGCGCGAGAGCACCTGGACGTTGTCGCCCATCTCGTTGCGCAGTTTCGCCTCGTTCTCCATCGACCGCAACTGCCACGGAGCGACCGCGACGCGCAACTCGCCGGTTCGCTCCCAGTCGCACACGATGTCGTAGCGGCGGATCGTGTCCTCGATCTCGTTGAGGTTCTCGCGACCGAGGCGCTCGATGACGGGCATCTCGTCGGCGAAACGGAGCATGCCGTTACTGAAGCCGTGGGTCAACGACGCGGAACAGAAGCCGCCGTTGCGACCTGAGGCCCCCGCGCCAGTCTCGTACTGCTCGAGAACGACGACCTTGCGGCTTGGTTCTCGCTCCTTGGCGAGCAACGCGGTCCAGAGTCCCGTGTAGCCGGCGCCGACGACGCACAGGTCCGCTCCAACGTCGCCGATAAGGGCGGCGTGGGGTGCGGGTTCCAGCGGATCCGAATCCAGCCACCACAGTTCGGGTTGGATGTTGGCGAGGTGTCGTAGAACGAAGGGGTCCTTCTTCTTCATGCTGGGTCCAACCTCTGGCTGGATTCACCCTCTCTAGGTACGGCTCTTTTCATGCTGCCATCAGCACGAACGCCAGCGGTCAGACTGGCCTCACACCGGTAATTCTACCGCTCGTCGGACCAACATCCGCTCTTTGAGGGCTTCGGACGCCACGTCTCGTCATTTTTCATGACGAGACGTCGTGAACCTCGCGCACCCGTAGTGGTCGTCAGTTACTCGCCGGGCTCAACGTTGGGCACGACCACGAGGGGAATCGTCGAGTGCTCAGCGAGCTCCAGGCTGGTGCTGCCGAGCAGGAGGCCCGCGTGAGCGCCGACACCGCGCGATCCGACCACCAGCAGACTGGCGCGCAGCGGCTCCTCGGCGCAACGCAACAGCACCGAGCACGCATCACCGTCAACGACGTCCAATCTCACGCGACCTGGGTCCACGCCACACTCGGTCGTGAGCCGGCGCGCAGCGGACTCGAGTTCGGCGACGATGTGGGGATGCCGAGTGGGTTCGAGCAAACCAACGGCGTGGACGAGGACAACGGCAACGTCGACCTGGCAAGCCAGTGACAGCGCCCAGCGAACCGCCGCTTCGGCGTCGGGTGAGCCGTCAAAGCCAACGACAACGGTTTGAATGGGCTTCATTAGGCACGCTCCTCGTGTGCGGCGACCTCGTGGGCGAGGCGCAGGGCCGAAAGACGATCTTGGCTCGCCTTCACTACGTGTTCACTGCCGGGGCCGCCGTTCGTGGTCGCGTCCGCTACGTAGTCGCCACCCAGTAACGCACTTAGGGTCGAAGCGACCGACGTGCGCAAGGCACGCAGGTCGTAGCCACCTTCGAGGAAAAGAGCCAGCCGTCCCGAACCCGGAGCGAACGTGCCCACTTTCTTGGCGAGCGCGCCGAAGTCACCGCTCGAGAGCGCGAGTGACGCCAGGGGATCGTCGCGGTGCGCGTCAAAGCCCGCCGAGACCAGCACCCAGGTCGGTGCGAACTCGTCGATGACGGGTTCGGCCACCTGCTCGATTGATCGTCGGACGACGTCACCCGTCGCGCCCGGGGGCAGCGGGATGTTCACGGTCTTGCCCAGTGCCTCGACGCCGCCGATCTCGTGAGGCGTACCGCTGCCGGGAAAGAGCGGCCACTCGTGCGCTGAGACGTACAAGACGTTGGGGTCGTTCCAAAAGATCGCCTGCGTGCCGTTACCGTGATGGACGTCCCAGTCGACGATGAGCACGCGCTCGCCCAGCGCGGTGAGCGAAGCGGCCGCGACCGCGACGTTGTTCAACAGGCAGAAACCCATAGCCCGATCTCGCAGCGCGTGGTGACCAGGCGGGCGCGTGACGACCAGTCCTACTCCCTCGTCGCGTTCGCGGAGTTGCTCTATCACTGCGAGGCCACCGCCGGCCGCGTACTGCGCGATCCTCCACGAGTCATAGGTGGCGTACGTATCCTGGTCGATGTCACCCCCGCCCTCGTAGCAGAAGACCTCCAGCTCGTCGAGGTACGCACCCTCGTGCACGCGCGTGAGTTCCGCCCGCGTTGCGACGCGCGAGGTGGCGAACTCGAGATCGCTGCCAAGGCCCAACTCGGCCACGCCATCCATGACCGCACGCGTGCGGTCGGGCCGTTCAGGGTGGCCCTGCTCTTCGTGTCCCGAGTCGTCATGGAGCTCGTTGACGATCAGCATCACGTGCGCTGAACGTCTTCAATGTCGTGGGCGACTTCTTCGGCTCTACCGGCCGAGTGATCTGGTTGATCGGGTTCGATTGAGAACCGAACGTTCAGCACCTCCGCGTCGATCGTCGAGCGTACGTGAAAGCCCGACTCGCGAAAGACGTTCATCATATTACGGTTGTCCGCTTGGGTTTCGGCGCTGAAACTGGTGATGCCGCGTGCACGCGCGGCCCCGGCCAGGTTGTGCAGGAGCATCAGTCCGATACCTTGCTGCTGATACTGGTCGGCCACGAGGAACGCGACCTCCGCGTCGTGCGTTGCTGGAATGCGATCGTAACGTCCGACCGCGACGAGGTCGTCACCGTCGGTGACGATGAGCGCGAGTCGTTCGACGTAGTCCACGTTCGTGTAGCGATTGACCTCCTTCGCCGACAACTCGGGGTGCCACGAGAAATAACGGCGGTAGACAGCTCCCGGTGAGAGTCGCTGGTGAAACGCCACGAGTGGACCCGCGTCGCTTGGGCGGATGGGCCGCAGGTGCAGGGAGAGTCCCGTCGTCGTCGTCACGTCGCGCTCGAGTTCCTCGGGATAGACGTTCATCTCGAAGCCGGCACCGACCAGCGACGCACTACTCGCTGTCCGCACGTCGTGATAAGAATCGTGTGACACTCGCGTTCCTCAGTTTCCGGAAAGTCTCCCCTTTATCTTCTCACGCCCACCGACGGTCGACGAGTTGAATCGACAACTAGTGACCTTGGTCCTGTCGTGGAGGCGTCATCCATCACCACTTGGAACAGTGGCTCGAAGGCTTCGACGAGCGGCGGTGTTTCACGTGGTCATCGGTCGCCGGTCACTGTGGCGTCACGTCCGCGACCACCCGGCGGGCACTGGGAATTCCTCTGATTCAGTGACTTAATTCTCTAGTCACTTTGGCGCCACGACCCCCAGAATGGAGTTGCACCTTCAGGTGCCGATGGATCGGAGAGTGATCATGGAACTCGTGCGATGGTTCAACAAGATTCGCCTGGCAGACGTTGCGCTCGTTGGAGGAAAGGGCGCCAACCTGGGCGAGATAACCGCCGCGGACCTACCGGTGCCTCCGGGTTTTGTCGTCACCTCTGACGCGTACAGCTACGCCCTCGAGACCGGCGGCATCGGTGCCGCCCTCGCGACGCTGCTCACGGACGTCAACGCGGAGAAGACGTCGGATCTCACTCGCGTGGCCGATGAGACCCAAGGTCTCATCCGCAGTCTGGTCCTGCCCGAGGACCTGGCCAAGGCGATTCTCGACGCCTACCACCAGCTGGGCGACGGTGTGCGCGTAGCGGTGCGGTCGTCGGGCACCGGTGAGGACGCCGGCGACACCTCATTCGCCGGAATGAACGCCACGTTCACCAACGTGGCCGGCGACAGCGACCTGTTGAAGAGGGTCGTCGACTGCTGGGCGTCGCTCTACGGCGCACGCGTGATCTCCTACCGTGTGACCAAGGCACTTGACGACGTCCCGGCGATGGGCGTCATCGTCCAGGAAATGATTCCCTCGGAGCGTTCCGGCGTGATGTTCACGGCCGATCCCTCGACGGGCGACACGTCGCGCGTCGTCATCGACGCGGCCTTCGGTCAGGGCGAAGTGGTCGTGAGCGGCGAGGTCGAACCCGACACGTACATTCTCGCCAAGACGGGACCAACCTTGCTGCACGTGCGCGTCGGCACCAAGGACTTCAAGCTCGTTCGAGGGCCCGACGGCGCCGACCTGCACGTTGACCTCAGTCCCGACGAGGGTTCGCGTCGCGTCCTGAGCGATGACGAGGCCGTGGAATTGGCCCGACTCGGCCTCGCTACCGAAGCGCACTACGGTTCGCCCCAGGACACGGAGTGGGCGATCGCCGACGGGCACCAGTACCTTGTCCAGTCGCGTCCGATCACGACCCTCGGCGCGCCAGCGCCTGCGGCGACGCAAGCGACGGAAGTGAAACGACCGTTGATCCAGGGTCTCGCGGCGTCGTCCGGACGTGCGGTCGGCGCGGTGCGCATCATGGACTCACCCGACCAGGGCGATGATTTCCTCGCGGGCGAGATCCTCGTGGCGCGTATGACGAGCCCCGACTGGGTGCCGATCATGCGTCGCGCCGGCGCTCTGGTGACCGACGGCGGCGGCATCACGTGCCACGCCGCGATCGTGTCGAGGGAACTCGGCGTTCCGTGCGTGGTCGGGGCACGCACCGCAACGACGGTACTGCGCACCGGTGAGGTGGTCACCGTCGACGGGACCGAGGGAGCGGTCTACGAAGGAGTCGTGGGTGCCAATGGTCCGACGACGGAAACTGGTGCTTCGAACGTTCAGGTCCACACGTCCGCTCCGGAGAGTGCCGCGCCGCCCTTGGCCACGCGCCTCTACGCGAATCTGGCGTTCGCCGAACACGCCGAAGAGGTTGCCGCGATGGACGTGGACGGCGTCGGACTGTTGCGTGCCGAGTTCATGGTTACCGACGCCCTCGCCGGCGTGCACCCGAAGTTGCTCATCGAGCGTGGGGAGCAGAAGGTCTTCATCGACGCGATGGCCGCATCGCTGCTGCGCATCACACGGGCCTTCGGATCGAGGCCGGTGGTCTATCGCAGCATCGATTTTCGCAGCAACGAATTCTCCAACCTCGAGGGGGGCAGTCGATTCGAGCCCACGGAGGAGAACCCGATGATCGGCTATCGAGGTTGTTACCGCTACGTTCGCGACCCCGAGGTCTTTCGCCTTGAACTCGAGGTGCTCGCCAAGGTGTACGAACAGACCCCCAACATCACGTTGATGATTCCTTTCGTTCGAACGAAGTGGGAACTGGAGGCCTGCCTCGATCTTGTCGCCAGCAGTCCCGTGGGCGATGAACTGCCTGTCTGGGTGATGGCCGAGGTCCCCTCTGTCGCGTATCGGATTCCTGAATACGCGGCGATGGGCATCAAAGGGGTATCCATCGGGAGCAACGACCTGACCCAGCTCATGCTCGGCGTGGACCGCGACTCGCAGATCTGCTCGGACCTGTTCGACGAGTCCGACGCCGCCGTGCTCGACGCGATCGACCGGATCATCAGCCAGTGCCACGTCGCCGGCATCTCGTCGTCACTGTGCGGTCAAGCACCGTCGAACCACCCGGAGTTCGCCGAGCACCTCGTGCGCCAAGGCATCACGTCGATCTCGGTCAACCCCGACGCCATGGAGGCAGCTCGCCACGCGATCGCTCGCGCCGAGTGGCGGCTCTTGCTCGAAGCGGTGGACCCCGAACACCGAGGTCACGCGTTGGCGTCCACCATTGCTTGAATGGATTTGAGCACGCCCTCGACTGACGGCGTGCTCAACGTCGCGTACAGGGCGCGACGCTAGAGAGAGGGAAAGACCACATGGAGATCGTCGCTGAATCCGTTATCAGCGAACGGCTCCGAGCCCTCGACCAACCAGTCCCGCGCGTGGTCGTGTCGGGGAACTTCGCCACGCCGTGGGAACTCGTTGGTCTGATGAACGCCGCGCTCGGCCAGTGTCGCGTGTTCGTCCTCAACGCACAACCCGGTTGGCCACGGCGCGCGGGATTTGTCACCGAGACGCCGTTCGTGGGTCCCGGGTCACGCGACGATCCCCTCCTCGACTATCTTCCGATGCGGCTCTCCTTGGTGCCGCGACTCTTCAACTCGATTCGCCCCCCTGACGTGGTGCTGATCCATACCTCCGTGCCCCGAGCCGGCAAGGTCTCGCTCGGCATTGAAGTGAACCTGTTGCCGGCTGCGATTGAACAGGTACGTCGGCGACACGGACTCGTGATCGCCCAGATGAATCCGCGCATGCCCTACACCCACGGTGACGCCGAAATCGACCTCGAGGACATCGACCTCGCCTTCGAAGTCGACCAACCACTGGCGTCGCCATCCGTTCGTGTGCCTGACGAGTCAGCGTCGTTGATCGGTGAACGAGTCGCCGCTCGCGCGAGCGAAGGCTGCACGTTGCAGATGGGCATCGGTCAGTTACCCGACGCCTCGCTCACGCCAATGCTCGGACTGCGACGACTTGGCGTGTGGACCGAGATGCTCAGCGACGGCGTCGTGCACCTCGAACACTCCGGCGCTCTCGACCCCGACCGAATCATGACGGCGACGTTCATGTTCGGCAGCGAACAACTCTACGAGTGGGCCAACGACAATCCGCGCCTCGTGATGCGGCGCACGGAGATCGTCAACGATCCGGCCCGCATCGCTGCTCAACCGGCGATGCTCTCGATCAACACCGCGCTCGAAATGGACCTGTTCGCCCAGGCGAACGCGAGTTACGTGCGCGGACGGATCTACTCGGGCTTTGGCGGCCAACCTGACTTCGTCAGTGGCGCCCTTCACTCGCCGGGTGGCCAGGCGATCATCGCCCTGCGGTCCTGGCACGACAAGAGCGACGTCTCGAACATCGTTCCTCTCCTGCACGTTCCAATCTGCACGTTCCAGCATTCGGTCGTCGTCACGGAACAGGGAGAGGCCGTGATGTTCGGGAGAAGCCAGCACGCCCAGGCGCGACTCCTGATCGAACACGCCGCGCACCCTCGCGCCCGAGAGACACTCTGGGAGGCCGCGATAGCACTCGGACTCGTCGGCGCGAACGAACCGCACTGACGGCGGGGCGTCACGCGTCCTTCTTATCCGATGCCCATGAGTTCGCCGGCGCGACGCCCTCGCACGGAGTCGAGTTCGTTCTCGGACATATTCGCGCCGTCAAGGTACGTCAAGTGGCGTTCGAACTCCCTCGCGTCACAGAACGGGTAGTCGGTGCCGAAAAGCAGTCGGTCGGTGCCGAAGGCGTGACGCGTGCAGTTGAGGGCGTCCAGGGACCCAGAGACCGTGTCGTAGTAGAACGACCGGAGCCCCTCGATCGTGGCGGCGCCGCCCTTTCGAGTGAGTCGGTCGATCAGGAACGGCAACGTCCCACCGAGGTGGGGGACGATCACCCTCATTCGTGGGAACCGTCGCGGTACGTCGGCGTAGACCAGGCGCAGTGCGGCAGTCGTGTCTTCGAAGGTGGCGCCCACCGACCACGCCAGGTTGTGATCCTTCAAGAACGCGACGTCCGTCTGACCCACCGGGTGAAGGAAGAGGACCGTGCCAAGCGCGTCGAGCGCGTCGTAGATCGGGTCAAGCTGCCCACTGTCGACCTGGAGACCGTTGACCGAGCAGCCAATCGTGAAGCCCACGACGGTCGAACGTCGCGACACTCGCTCGATCTCGGCCAGCGCCTCGTCGACGTGGGGGAGTGGCAACGCGGCGAAGACGGAGAATCGACCGGGGTGGCGCTGGCAGAGCTCGTCGTACAGGTCGTTCGCCATCCTGGCCGCCGTCGCGGCGTCGGATCGGCGCTCGAGGTAGGGCTGCGCTTGAGAAACCGAGAGGATCTGGCGGTCTACGCCCAGGCTGTCCATCAGGGCAAGCCGCTCCCCAATGCCCTGTTGAGCGAGTGGCGCGGCCAGCAGCGAAGGCACGTCCGAGCGGCCAATGAGTTCCATGTACGCACTCGGGTAGTAGTGCGCGTGAACGTCGATAATCACTGACGACCTCCGTCGAATCTCCTGAATACACCCTGACGACCACGGGAACGCTGACCTTACCTGAAGGAGCAACGCCCGGTTGACAGTGCGGCCTCGTGAAAAAACTTCTCGTAAATGAGCATCACTGTCGACGCCGACCGGTTACACTACATTTTCTAGTGATTTAGTAGGATA
>DAIOEY010000080.1:0-8740 GCA_036745995.1 Acidimicrobiales bacterium
CGCCGCCGCGTCACCGAGACCGACGACCGCGTCCTGGAGGACGTGTCGCTGGTGGGTGAAGCTGTCGAGCCCGAATCGGTTGATGACCGATTCGTCGCTCGCGGGGAAGAGGGCCGACGCCCAGCCGCCGTTACGTCCCGACGCCCCGAAGCCGCACACCGACTGCTCGAGCACGGCGATCTCCAGACTCGGATCGCGCCGCAGTAGTTCGCGCGCGGTCCACAGCCCGGTGAAGCCACCGCCGACGATGGCGACGTCGACGTCACGATGTCCGTGCAGTGACGCCCTCGGCGTGACGGGGTGGTCCAGTGTCGACCACCACAGCGAGTTCGGCGGTTGCACTACAGGTGGATCTTGGAGGCTCCAGTGAAGACCTCGCGCATCGTGTCGACCATGAAGTCAATGTCGTCACGCGTCGAGATCAGCGGGGGAGCGAGTTGCACGACCGGGTCGCCACGGTCGTCGGAGCGACAGATGAGGCCGCGTCGGAACATCTCGGGTGAGACGTAGCCGCGCAGCAGGCGCTCCGCGTCGTCGCCCGCCCACGTCTCCTTCGTCTCTTGGTTCTTCACGAGCTCGACACCCCAGAAGTAGCCGGCACCGCGCACGTCGCCGACGATGGGAATGTCGCGCAGGTTGAGCAGGCTCTGGCGGAAGTAGTCCTCGTTCGCGCGCACGTTCTCGAGCACGTGCTCGTTCTCCATGATCTCGATGCTCTTCAAGGCAATGGCGCACGAGACGGGGTGTCCGGCCCAGGTGAAGCCGTGGATGAAGGAGGCGTCACCGTGCTGGAACGGCTCGGCGAGTCGGTCCGAGACGATCATGGCGCCGAGCGGGGCGTAGCCCGAGGTGAGTCCCTTGGCGCAGGTGATGATGTCGGGGATGTAGTCGTACTTCTGGCCCCCGAACCACTCACCGAGTCGACCGAAGGCGCAGATGACCTCGTCGGACACGAGGATGACCCCGTAACGGTCGCAGATCTCGCGCACCGACTGCCAGTAGCCCGGCGGCGGCGTGAAGCAGCCCCCGGCGTTCTGGACGGGCTCGAGGAAGACCGCGGCGATGGTGTCGGGGCCTTCTCGCAGAATCGCTTCCTCGATCTGACGCGCCGACCACAGTCCGAAGGCGTGCGCGTCGTCACCGTGCTGGGGCGCTCGGTAGAAGTTGGTCGTGGGAACCTTGACGGCGCCCGGCACGAGCGGTTCGAAGGGCTTGCGGTACGCCTCGAGTGACGTGATCGTGAGCGCCCCGAGCGTGGTGCCGTGGTAGGCGACGTCGCGACTGATGACCTTGTAGCGGTCGGTGTCGCCGCGCATCTTGTGGTACTGGCGAGCCAGCTTCCAGGCGCTCTCGACCGCTTCGCCGCCACCGGTCGTGAAGAAGACCCGGTTGAGGTCGCCCGGGGCGAGGCTCGCCAACTTCTCGGCGAGTTCGATCGCCTTGGGATGCGCGTACGTCCACAGCGGGAAGAACGCCAGCGTGCTGATCTGTTCGGCCGCCGCGGCGCCGATGTCGGCGCGACCGTGCCCGAGCATGTTGGTGAAGAGTCCCGACAGGCCGTCGAAGTACTCGGTGCCGTTGGCGTCGTAGACGCGCGTCCCCTCGCCGCGCACCATGATCGGCACCTCGTTGGTGTCCGAGTACGCGCCCATGCGCGACATCTGCAGCCAGAGGTTGCGTCGTGCGCGCTCAGAGTAGTTATGACTTTCGTGTCGTGGATCGGCAACGGCAATACCGTCGGAGATGATCTCGTGCAGTGTCACTTGGTCCCCCATGCATAGGTCTGCTTTGAAAGTTTCAAATACAGAAAGGTTTCAACTTCGGTCACCCCGGGGATGCTCCGAATGGAATCGTTGAGAAGGTGTACGAGCGCGTCGTCGTCGACGGCGATCAGCTCGGCGATGATGTCGAAGCTGCCCGCGGTCATGACGACGTAGTTGGCCTCGTCGATCGCGGCGATCTGGTCGGCGACGAGGCGCACGTCACCGTGGACGCGGATGCCGACGAGCGCCTCGCGGCCGTAGCCCAACTGCAGGGGGTCGGTGATCGCGACGATCTGCATGACGCCCGAATCGCGCAGGCGCTGGACGCGGCGACGAACGCCCGCTTCGGAGAGTCCGACGTCCTCGGCGATGGCGCCGTAGGACCTGCGACCGTCCTGTTGGAGGTGGCCGATGATCTTTCGGTCGACCGCGTCGATGCCGTTGGGCGTCGAAATTAGTTCAAAGTTGGTGCGCTCGATGTTCTTCGCACTCTGTCGGTTTGGCTTCGTACCTGGCATTGGTTTCCCCCCGGCTCGGTGACCCAAAGGTCCCGTGGCTGCGGATAGAGCCAGTATAGGGGCAAAAAGCGACGGAATGCGTCACAATTTTGTCCGAAGGGGCCTCATTTCTTATCAAAGCAGTTGCAAGCCCTTGTCCCGTCTGGCAGAGTGTCAGGGTGCTGCCCGTACGGCAGACCCAGCAGGAGGGGTTGCAATGCGTCGTTTAGAGAACTTCATCGGGGGCGTGTCGGTAGCGCCCAAGAGTGGCAAGTACGTAGAACTGATCAATCCCGCCACCGGCGATCCCTTCGCCGAGATGCCCCTGTCGGACGCGTCGGACGTCGACGGCGCGGTCAACGTCGCGTTGCAGGCCTTCGCGACGTGGAGGCGCACCACGCCGTCTGAGCGCAGTATGGCGCTACTCAAGATCGCCGACCTCATCGAAGCGAACGCTGAAGAACTCGTCGCCATTGAATCGGAGAACTGCGGAAAGATCATCCCGGTCACGTTGAGCGAAGAGGTCCCTCCGATGCTCGACCAGATTCGTTTCTTCGCGGGCGCCGCTCGCTTGCTCGAGGGTCGCGGCGCGACGGAGTACATGTCGGGCATGACCAGTTACGTCCGTCGTGAACCGATCGGTGTCTGCGGCGCGGTGACGCCCTGGAACTACCCGATGATGATGGCGGTGTGGAAGTGGGCGCCGGCGATCGCGGCCGGTAACACGATGGTGTTAAAGCCCGGCGACTCGACGCCCGCGTCGACGCTCTTCATGGCGAAGTTGATGGCCGAAGTCCTGCCCGAAGGTGTCTTCAACGTCGTCTGCGGCGACCGCGACACCGGTCGCGCGCTCGTCGAGCACCCGGTGCCGTCGATGGTCTCGGTGACGGGTTCGGTGCGCGCGGGGATGGAAGTCGCCTCGAGCGCGTCTCAGACGCTCAAGCGCGTCCACCTGGAACTCGGTGGCAAGGCACCGGTGATCGTGTTCGACGACGTCGACCTGGGAGCGGCCGCTGAAGGCATTGCGATCGCGGGTTACTTCAACGCGGGTCAAGACTGCACCGCGGCGACGCGCGTGCTCGTCGCGCCCAAGGTCTACGGCGACTTCGTCGACGCGCTCGCCGAACAGGCGAGGAACACCGTCATCGGCATGCCCGACAACGAAGACGCGCTCTTTGGACCGGTCAACAACCTCAACCAGTTCGAGCGCGTCACGGGATTCCTTGGTCGCGCGCCGGGCCACGCGTCGATTGCGGCCGGTGGCGCGCAGGTGGGCGAGCGTGGCTACTTCATCGCCCCGACCGTCGTCGCGGACCTCGTCCAGGACGACGAGATGATCCAGAACGAGATCTTCGGTCCGGTGATCACGGTCCAGAAGTTCAGCGACGAGGCCGAAGCGCTCGCGTGGGCCAACGGCGTGAACTACGGCCTGGCGTCCTCGGTGTGGACGAAGGACCACGGTCGAGCGATGCGCTTCACGCGTGACCTCGACTTCGGTTGCGTGTGGGTGAACACCCACATTCCGATGGTCGCCGAGATGCCGCACGGCGGATTCAAGAAGTCGGGCTACGGCAAAGATCTTTCCGTCTATGGTTTCGAGGATTACACGCGCATCAAGCACGTGATGCACAACATCGAGATGTAGGTAGGACATGAACTCCGGGGGGAAGAGGCGAACATGGGTGCACGGCGAACACCAGCACGCGAATGTGTCCTTCCACAGTTTCATGTCACGTTGACGATGGTGAGAAGTTTTTCGCGATTCGGCGCAATAGGCTTCGTCCGATGAGCGGTCGCGCAGCGCTTCGTGGAGAGTCAAGGTTCGGCATGAATCGCGGTGAAAAGGCAGATTCGTCCAAGACCGCTGGTGTTCGATTCGAACACGTGACCAAGCAGTTCGGCGATCAGAAGGCCGTTGATGATCTGAGTCTTGAGATTCAGCCGGGTGAGTTCTTCAGCCTCCTCGGTCCTTCAGGATGTGGCAAGACGACGTCATTGCGAATGCTCGGCGGATTCGAGGAGCCG
Organism: Acidimicrobiales bacterium; assembly: GCA_036745995.1. Taxonomy (GTDB): domain Bacteria; phylum Actinomycetota; class Acidimicrobiia; order Acidimicrobiales; family RAAP-2; genus RAAP-2. The sequence continues at coordinate 4,286 of DAIOEY010000080.1, forward strand.
ACCGCGGGACGAATGCTGATCGGTGGGGAGGACGTCACTGACCTGCCGCCCTACCGGCGCAACGTCAACACGGTGTTCCAGTCGTACGCGCTCTTTCCTCACCTCGACGTGTTCAACAACGTCGCCTTCGGACTCAAGCGCACGGGCGCCGACAAGAAGGAGATCAAGCGCCACGTCGGTGAGATGCTCGAGATGGTGGACCTGCCCGGCTTCGGAGCGCGTCGTCCCGCCCAGCTCTCGGGAGGTCAGCAGCAGCGCGTCGCCCTCGCCCGCGCCCTCGTGAACCAGCCCAAGTTGTTGTTGCTCGACGAGCCGATGTCCGCGCTCGACGCGAAACTCCGCCGCCAGATGCAGGTGGAGTTGAAGAGGATTCAGACCCAGGTCGGCATCACGTTCATCTACGTCACGCACGACCAGGAAGAGGCGATGACCATGTCGGATCGCCTAGCCGTCATGTGGCACGGCAAGATCGAGGGCATGGGGACACCCAAGGACGTCTACGACAATCCGACGTCAGAATTCGTGGCCACCTTTCTCGGTGCTTCGAACTTGCTCAGCGGTGAGATTATTCGCACCGAGGGCGCGCGCACGACGGTGCTGACCAGCGGCGGCGTTGAGGTCACCGTGCCCACGGACCGCGTACCCGATATCACGATGCGATCGGTGAAGGTGGGCGTGCGCCCCGAGAAGATCGACCTCTGTCCGGAGGGGACCGTGGCGGCCGACCGTGTCAACTCCCTGCGCGGTCGGGTGAGGGTTTCGACCTTTACCGGCGTGGGGAACCAGTACATCGTTGAGACCGAATCGGGTGTCGAGGTGACGGTGTACGCGCAGAACATCGGATCACAGTTCGTACCGCACAGTGGCGGCAATGTCGTGCTGACCTGGCCCGAAGAGCACACCTTCACGGTGCGTCCTCTCGTCGGAGTTACTGAGATCAATGAATTAGAGGGAGATTAATCATGTCCGAGGAATCAGTGTTTGGCAGCGAGGGGATGGACCCGGCCTTCTGGCGGGGACTGACCCAGCAGCGCATTTCGCGCCGCAACCTGATGAAGGTCGCCGGTCTCGGCGCCGGCGCGTCGATGATGGCGACGGGGACCCAGTCGGCCTTTGGTTCATCGCTGCCGAACGCCAACGTGGGCACCGCCAAGTGGTGGGCCAAGCAGAAGTTGCACCACGAGGTGAACTTCGCCAACTGGCCTCTGTACATTGACGTCGTCGGCGGGAAGCACCTCTCGTTGCTCCACTTCACGCAGACCACGGGTGTCAAGGTGAACTACTTCGAAGCGATCCAGGACAACGCGTCCTTCTACGCCAAGATTCGTCCTTCGTTGGCCGCGGGTCAGTACACCGGGTACGACATTGCGGTCATGACGAACAACAACTCGGAGCTGGGGTACCTCATGGAGCTCGGATGGCTCGTCCCGCTCAACCACAAGATGATGCCGAACTACAACAAGTACGCCGGCCCGCTGGTGAAGAATCCCTCGTGGGACCGGGGCAACAAGTACTCAATGGCGTGGCAGTCGGGCTGGACCGCGATCGGCTACAACTCCCAGGTGATCAAGAACCCCGGTGACAGCATCCAGATTCTCTTCGACAAGAAGTACAAGGGTCAGGTCGGCATGTTGTCGGACCCGTTCGAACTCGGCACCGCCGGTCTGCTGGCCCTAGGTATCGAGCCCGACAAGTCCACGGAGTCAGAATGGGCCAAGGCCGCGAAGAAGCTCCGCCAGCAAAAGAGTGACGGCATCGTCGTCGCCTACTACGACCAGAGCTACATCCAGCACCTGAAGAACGGTGATATCAACATCGCCCAGGCCTACTCGGGCGACATCTTCCAGGCGAACCTGAGCAGCAAGTACAAGAAGTTGAAGCTGCTGCTGCCCCACGAGGGCGCGATGCTGTGGACCGACAACATGGTGATCCCGCTGTACGCGCAGAACCCGCTCGACGCGATGACGATCATGGACTTCTTCTACAGTCCGGTCACCCAGTCGGTCGTCGAGTACTACGACGACTACATCTGCCCGGTACCCGCGGCGAAGCAGCAGCTCGTGCACCCCACCGGATGGAACGCGGCCGCTCTGAAGAAGATGGCGCCGGAGATTGGACTGTCGCCCTCGGTGACGGCGAACTCTCCGATCGTCTTTCCCAACGCGGCGAGCATCAAGGTGACCAAGAACTACTACCAGTTCAAGAATCAAGAGGAGATCAATACGTGGAACAGTCTGTTTCTTCCGATCACGCAGGGGGCTTGACCAGCCGTAAGACCCGCGGGAGTTTCGGAAAGACTGTCGCGCCGTATCTCCTGAGCCTGCCCGCGGGCGTGTGGCTCGTCTTGCTCTTCATCATTCCCCTGGGTTCGATGCTGATCATGTCGCTCGAGACGTGCAGCCCGGCGTCGGGCGTGTGCGTGATGACGTGGCACTGGGGGGAGATGCCGAGCGTCGTCAACCTGTATCGGAACCAGTTCTTCACGAGCCTGTACTTCGCGGCGATCGCCACGGTCATTGATCTGGTGATCGCGTTTCCGATCGCCTACTGGATCGCCTTTCGCGGGGGACGCCGTAAGAACTTCTTCCTGCTCATGCTCCTGGTGCCGTTCTTCGTGTCGTTCATCATCCGCACCGTGGTCTGGGAGTTCGTCCTCTCGAACAACGGCGTGGTCCTGCACACGCTGAAGCACGTCCACCTCCTGCCCCAGGGATTCCACGTGCTCGGAACCAGTGTCGCGGTGATCGCGGGCCTCGCGTACAACTACCTGCCATTCACCGCGCTGCCGTTGTACGTGGCGCTGGAACGAATCGATTATCGCGTCCTCGAGGCGGCGTACGACCTCTACGCGACTCGTCGCGTGGGCTTCACACGGGTGGTGCTGCCACTCGCGGTGCCCGGCATCTACGCGGCGTTCCTGTTGACGTTCATCCCGGCGTTCGGTGACTACGTGAATCAGCAGATCCTGGGCGGAACCGCGAACACGATGATCGGCACCGTGATCCAGAACGAGTACACGAGCGCGGGTGACTACGCGGGCGGCGCCTCGCTGTCGCTCGTGTTGCTGGCAATTTCGCTCGTGGGCATCTATCTGTACGCCCGCGTGCTGGGTTCGCGAACGATCGAGCAGTACCTATGACGATGATCGACGACGCGACGGACGCCTCGGAGTCGCTGGTAGTGGTGCCGTACGTTGCGAAACGCCGTTGGGGAAGGTTCGTCCTGCCGACCTACTCGTGGCTGGTCATCGCGTATCTGGTGTTCCCGATCGCGATGATGATCGTCTACAGCTTCAACAAGGTCTTCGGCGGCGTGCAGCTCGTGAGCTTCTCGTGGAACGGCTTCACGACCCAGTGGTACCACCAGTGGAGCAACGTGCCCGGCCTAACATCGGCGTTCTGGCTGTCGATTCGACTGGCAGTCGTGAGCACCGTCCTGGCGACCTTCGTCGGCACCCTGCTCGCCGTGGCGCTGGTCCGCTATTACCCGCCGCGATTCAAGGGTAAGGGCGTCATCGAACAGGTGTTGTTCCTCAACATCGCCGCTCCCGAGATCGTGATGGGCTCGTCCCTGCTCGGACTGTTCGTGCTGTTGAATATCAACCGAGGTTTCCTGACCCTGGTGCTCGCCCACGTCATGTTCTGCATCGCCTACGTCACGGTGACGGTGCGCGCGCGCATGTCGGGATTCGACCGTTCCCTCGAAGAGGCGGCCTACGACCTGGGTGCGCGTCCCATGGCGACCTTCTTCCGTGTCACCCTGCCGCTCATCATGCCTGGCGTACTGGCCGGTGCGCTGATGGCGTTCGCGCTCTCGATCGACGACTTCGTCACCTCGTATTTCGTCGGTGGTTCGAGCATTCCTTTCCCGGTCTGGGTCTACGGCGCGACCCGTGTCGGCATTCCCCCACAGGTCTTCGTCTTCGGTACCGGCATCTTCGCCGTAGGTATAGGTTTTGCAGTGCTCAGCATTGTCGTGGCCAAGAAGAAGGTCTAGGTAACTCTCAGCAGTGGTTCGATGAGACGGTGTTGGCCGTCCTGAAGATGGCCGATCAAGGAAAGCAGGGTGGCGACCAATGATTATTGGTGTCCCAAAGGAAATCAAGACCGACGAGTACCGCGTGGCCCTCACGCCGGCCGGTGCTCGAGAGCTCACCAGTTCCGGTCATCAGGTGTATATCGAACGTAGTGCGGGAGCCGGCTCTTCGATCTCCGACGGCGACTACGTCGCGACCGGAGCCACGATGGTGGAATCGGCCGACGACGTCTGGGCCGGGAGCGACTTGGTCCTCAAGGTCAAAGAGCCCATTGCCGCCGAGTACCCGCGGCTCGGCGCGCGAAAGAACCAGGTGCTCTTCACGTATCTGCATCTCGCCGCCGGTCGTGAGTGCGCCGAGGCGCTCGTCGCCGCCAACAACGTCGCCATCGCCTACGAGACCGTGCGGCTGCGCGACAA
>DAIOEY010000081.1:0-6930 GCA_036745995.1 Acidimicrobiales bacterium
GTCGCGGCGTGGACGCCGAGTCTCATCGGCTCACCGACCGGCGGCGTCATCGCCGATCGCTGGAATCGTCAGCACTGGATTCAGGCGTGCAACACCGTCATGGCGATCAGCGCGAGCGTGTTGGCGATCACCGAGCTGACGCATCACCTGACGCCGCGTATCGCGGTGTACCTGGCGGTCATCGAAGGTTTCGCCAGTTCCGCGTCCTGGGCGGCGTGGCAGTCGTTGTTGCCCGACCTCGTCGAACGCGACGAAGTGCTGGCGGCGGTGTCGCTCTCGTCAGCGCAGTTCAACCTGGGTCGCGTCATCGGCCCGCTGTTCGCCGCGGTGGCCCTCGCCCTCGGTTCGCCGGGTATCTGCTTCGCGCTCAACGCGGCGTCGTTCGTGTTCGTCGTCGTGATGTTCTCCTTCGTGCGCACGCCGCCGCGAGCCAAGGTCACGACCAGGATCCGCCCCTGGGCGGAAACGGTCGCCGGCGCGCGTCAGGCCTGGGCCGTCAGGGGATGTCGCTACCCGATCCTCGGCATCGCGATGGTGGCGATGATCGTTGGTCCCTTCATGGCCCTGATTCCGGCGATGGCGATCGACGTGTTGCACGCGGGCAAGTCCGGGACCCCCTGGCTCGTGTTCGGTCAGGGCGTCGGCGCGGTGATCGGCGCACTGACGTTGCCGGCCCTTGCGCGCCGTACGTCACGGATCTACGTGTTACGCGCCTCGCTCGCCACGCTCGTCGTCGCCGAAGCGGCCTACGGACTGGCCCCGGACCTGGTGTGGGCGGTCCTCGCCCTGGTGCTGCTCGGCGGCGCGTACGTCGGTGCGCTCACGGGACTCAACACGTCGGTACAGCTGCACGCGCCGCGCAACGAGCGTTCGCGGATCCTGGCGCTCTACACGCTGTCGCTGTCGCTCTCGTACCCGATCGGCGCCCTCGTGCAGGCGGCGATCGCCAAGGATTGGGGCGTGCGCCACGTCACCGAGACCGCCGCCGCGCTACTCGGGATCGTGATCGTCGCCGTCACCGTCGCGCACCCGCAGTTCTGGGAAGAGATCGCGGTGACGCCAATGGAGCCCCCGATCTTGCTGGCAGACTAGGTACGTGGCGAGTTCTAAGAGTGTCGACAAGAAGGGACCCGCGGTCGGAGGTGACGCGGTAAGGCCGCGCTACTACTTCGACCACGCTGCGTCCGCGCCTCGTCGCGACGAGGTCGCCGAAGCCATGGCGCCGTGGCAGCACGGCGTGGTGGGCAATCCCTCGGGATCGCACCGGGCCGCGCGCGAAGCGCGGCGCGCGATCGAGGAGGCCCGTGACGAGGTCGCCTCGTTCGTCGGCGTACAGCCCGGCGGCGTGATCTTCACCGGTGGCGGCACCGAGTCATGCGACCTCGCGATCGTGGGCGTCACCAATCACCATCGTCGTCACCACGAGTCGTCCTCCATCGTCGTCTCGCGCGTCGAGCACCACGCCGTGCTCGACGCCGCCCGGATGATGGCGCGTGACTTTGCGAGCGTGCACCTTCGGTACGTCGACGTCGACAGTGACGGGGTGGTCGATCTCGAATCGCTGCACGAAGCGCTCGCCCCCGACACCGCCATCGTCAGCGTGATGACGGCGAACAACGAGACCGGCGTGCGCCAACCACTCGACGCCGTGAGCTCGATCACCAACGCGGTGATCCCGGGGGGAACGGTGCTGCACACCGACGCGGTCGCGGCGGCGCCGTGGCTGCACCTGCCGATGGTCACCGCGACGATGGACATGATTTCGATCTGCGCGCACAAGATCGGTGGGCCCGTAAGCAGCGGGGCGCTGATTCTGCGCAATCCCGTCGAACTCGACGCGGTCGTGCCGGGCGGCGGACAGGAGCGCGGGCTTCGCGGCGGCACCGTCGACGTCGCCGCCGCCGTCGGTCTCGCGGCCGCCGTGCGCGTGACGCGCCAAGAACTGACCGAGGTGTGCGATCGGGTCATCGACTTCCAGAACAAGTTGTGCTCGGCGCTGGTCTTTCTTCCGGGCGTCGAGATCACCGCGCTGGGCGCCAGCCGACTGCCCGGCACCGTGCACGTCACGTTCAAGGATCTCGCCAGTGACGAGTTGTTGTTCCTGTTGGACCAGGAGGGCGTCTTCGCCTCCGCCGCGGCGAGCTGTTCGAGTGGCGCCGCGGAACCGAGCCACGTGCTGGCGGCGATGGGCGTCGATCCCGAGCGCGCGCGCGGCTCGCTTCGCGTCTCCATGGGCGCCGAGACGACCGAGGCGGAGGTCGACGCCCTGATCGCGATTCTCTCGTCCGTCGTCTACCGGTTGCGCGCGGAGGCCTGAGCCGCTCAGCGGGCTGGCAGACTGGGATCATGAAAGTACTGGTGGCGATGAGTGGCGGCGTTGACTCGTCGGTCGCGGCGGGGCTCCTCATGGAAGCCGGGCACGAGGTCGTTGGCGCCACGCTGAAGCTCTGGGGTGGCGTCTCGGACTCGGGCTGTTGTTCGGTCGCCGACGTCGACGACGCGCGCCGGGTCGCCCAGATGCTCGGGATCGACCATCACATCTTCAACTACACCGAGGAGTTCGAACGTCACGTCGTGGCGCCCTTCGTCGCCGGTCACGCGGCGGGACGCACGCCCAACCCGTGCATCGAGTGCAACCGTCACATCAAGTTCGACCTGCTCTTCGAGCGCGCGAAGCGTCTGGGCTTTGACGCCGTGGCGACCGGCCATCACGCCCAGGTCGTGTCTCGCGACGACACGCACCTACTGGCGCGCGGCGCCGACGACCAGAAGGACCAGAGTTACGTGCTCGGCTACCTCACCGAGGCGGAGCTCTCCCTGCTGCTGCTCCCGATCGGCGCGATGACCAAGGACGAGGTCCGCGGGCACGCCGAACGGCTCGGACTGCGCACGTGGAACAAACCCGACAGTCAAGACGTCTGCTTCATCGAAGCCTCCAAGGGTCGCGAGGTCTTCCTGCGCCAGCGTCTGACCGTGACGCCCGCCGCCATCGTCGACCGTTCGACCGGTGACGTCCTCGGTACGGTCGACGCAGCTCAACTGGTGACCGTCGGACAGCGACGCGGCGTGGTGCCGGGCCGCGACGGTGAGAAGCGCTACGTCGCCAAGGTCGACCTCGCCGCCAGTCGCGTCGAGGTCGGACGCCTCGACGAGGTGATGGTCAGCGCGTTGGCGCTCGACGCGTCGTCGATCACGTTCTCGCACCAACGACTGGAGGGTGGCACCGAGGTGTTCGCCCAATGGAGTGCCCACGGTCGCCCCCAACGAGCGACGTTGGAATCGTCGCCGTCGTGGTCGCTCACGCTTGGTGCGCCGGCGCGACCCGTGGCCCCGGGTCAAACCGTGGTGTTCTACCGAGTGAACGAACCAGCGATCGTCCAGGGCGCCGCGATCGTCGCCAGCGCGTGAGCACTCCCGCCGAACGGGCGGCCGAGCTGCGTCGCGAGATCACGCGCCACAACGAGGCCTACTTCGTGCACGACGAGCCGCTCGTGCCCGACGCCGACTACGACGTACTCGTGCGCGAACTGCGGACCCTCGAAAGCGAACACCCCGAGCTGGACGCCACCGCCTCGGTCACCCACACGGTCGGCGCACCGTCGTCGAGCGTCTTTAACCCTGTGGTGCACGGCGAACCGATGATGAGCCTCGACAACGTGTTTGACGTCGAGGAGTTGCGCGAATGGACGGCACGCGTCGCGCGAGGGCTGAACCGCGACCCCGACTCGCTGGTCTTCGCGGTCGAACCCAAGATCGACGGCCTGGCGCTCTCGATCACCTACGAGCACGGTGACATGATCCGCGCCGCGACACGTGGCGACGGGCGCGTGGGCGAGGACGTCACCGACAACGTGCGAACGATCGCCAACGTGCCGCGTTCTTTGCAGGGCGGCGCGAGCGGACGACTGGAGGTTCGCGGCGAGGTCTTTCTCGCGAAGGAGGATTTCGCCGCGCTCAACGACCGCCAACGCGAGTTGCACGAGAAGGAGTTCGCCAATCCCCGCAACGCCGCCGCCGGCAGTCTGCGCCAGAAGGATCCGGCCGTCAGTGCGCGCCGTCCGCTGTCGTTCCTCGCCTACCAACTGGTGGACCTCGACAACGCGCTCTCGTTCACGAGTCACGCGGCGACGTTGGCCCAGATGTCGGCGTGGGGATTCTTCGTCGCGCCCGAGATCGAGATCGTCACGGGCGCCGAGGCGATGATCGAGCGCAGCGGTTGGTTCGAGGCGCGCCGTCACGACCTGCACTACGACATCGACGGCGTCGTGATCAAACTCGACGACCTCGCGCTGCGCGAGGCGATCGGTTTCACCTCGCGCGCCCCACGCTGGGCCACCGCGCGAAAGTTCCCGCCCGAGGAGCGCACCACGCGACTGCTCGCCATCGAGGTCTCGATCGGGCGCACGGGACGCGCGACGCCGTACGCGGTCCTGGAACCGGTGGTCGTCGCTGGATCGACCGTGTCGATGGCGACCCTGCACAACGAGGACCAGGTCGCGTTGAAGGACGTGCGACCGGGCGATCTCGTCATCGTGCGAAAGGCCGGCGACGTCATTCCCGAAGTGGTCGCCTCGGTGCCCGAGAAGGGTCGACGACGAAAGCCGTCGTGGAGATTCCCGACGAACTGTCCCGAGTGCGCTGGCCCCCTCGTTCGTCGCGGCGAACGGAGTGACACCTACTGCGTCAATCCCGCGTGTCCCGCACAGTTGCTCGCCCAGATCGAGCACTTCGCGTCGCGCGGGGCACTCGACATCGAAGGTCTCGGTGAACAGCGGGTCGCGCAACTGCTGCACGAGCATCTGGTCGGCGACGTGGCCGACCTGTTCTCGTTGCGCGTCGAGGACCTGTCGTCGCTCGAGGGTCTCGGCGAACTCTCGGCGACGTCGCTCGTCGGCGCGATCGCCGCGGCGCGCGGCGCATCGCTGAGTCGCGTCCTCGTGGGTCTCGGCATCCGTCACGTCGGTCCGGTCGCGGCGCGTTCGCTCGCCTCGGCCTTTCGCAGTTACCAACGAATCGCCGCGGCGTCACTCGAGGAGCTCGAGGCCGTCGACGGGCTGGGACCGGTCATCGCCGCGTCGGTCTACCAGTACTGCCGCGAGCCCGAGACGCAAGAGCGGATGGGGCGTCTGGCCCTCGCGGGACTCAGCCTCCACGAGCCCGAGTCGGCCTCGACGCTCGAACTGACCCTGCTCGGACGGGCCGTCGTCGTGACCGGCAGCGTCGAGGGGTATTCACGCGACGAGGCGGAGGCGGCGATAGTCGAGCGTGGCGGGACGTCGCCCGGGTCGGTCTCGAAGAAGACCTACTGCGTGGTGGTCGGCGAAGCCCCCGGTGCCTCCAAGATCACCCGGGCTCGCGATCTGGGAATTCCCATGATCGGCGGGGTCGAGTTCGCACAATTTTTGGCCTCGGGGACCTGGTTGGCCACCCTGCCCTGACGCTTCCCTTGGTAGGTTAAGGAATAGTCATGCCGTCACCAACCTTCGCCCCTGGTCACGATCTCGTCGGTCGATACCGCATCGTCGAACTGCTCGGCGTCGGACACACCGCGGAGGTCTACACGGCCGAGGACCTGTCGCTTCGCCGCACCGTGGTCGTCAAGGTCCTGCTCGCCAATCTCGCCGCTCACGAGGACGTGCGCCGCACCTTTCGCGACCACATCGTGCGTTCGGCGACGCTGAGCCACCCGCACTTGGAGCGGGTCTTTGACGGCGGACAGTCGTCCGGCGCGATCTTCATGGTGACCGAGTACCTGAGCGGCGGGTCACTCGAGAACGTGCTCGCGTCGGGGCGACTGCTCGACACTGACGACACCGCCCGCCTGGGTCGCGACGTCAGTGGTGCGCTCGCGTACCTGCACGCCAACGACTTCGTGATGGGGTCCCTGTCGCCGAGCAGCCTGCTCTTTGACGACGAGGGCCGCGTGCGCGTCACTGACGTGGCGCTCGCCGGGCTGGGCGCCTTGCACAGTGAACAGCTCACCTACGACGCGGTGCGCTACCTCAGCCCCGAACAGGCGCTCGGTGAACCAGCGCAGGCCAAGAGCGACGTGTACGCCCTCGCGCTGATCCTCTTCGAGGCCGCGACCGGCACGTCGCCCTTCGAGGCGAACACCGCCGAGGCGATGCTGCGCGTGCGCGTCAACACGCCCCTGCCCGTGCGCGCCGAGTTGGGGACCCTCGACATGCTGCTCGCCCAGGCGGCCGTTCCCGATCCGCGCCTGCGCCTTGACGCCGAGCAGTTCTCCAACCGTCTGAGTTCGGCGGTGAGTGACGGGCGACCGCTGGTGGTGGCGCCCATTCGCGACCAGATGCCCCTGCTCGCCCAGTTCACGCCGAACGAACCGAGGACCTCGATCGGGTTTCGCGCTCCCTCGCCCGACCAGATCGCCGGCACGACCCAGAACGTGCCCGTCGTTTCCAAATCTTTTCCGCGCACCCAGGTCGCGCGCACGGTCAGTACCAATCCGTTCGCGATCGGACCGGAGTCGATCGACAGCGGGTACCGCGCGCCGAGTCGACCCCAGCACAGCAACTTCGACGATCTTCCACCGCGCCCCCCGCGGGGCCGGCGCCTCGCGTTCGCCGCGGCCGCGGTCCTGTTGGTCCTCGTCGCCGCGGTCGGCGGCGTCGTCTGGAAGTTCGGACTGCTCAGTTCCAAGCACACCGTGCCCTCGCTCGTCGGTCTCACGATCAGTGGCGCGTCGACGGCCCTCACCGATAATGGTGGTGGCTTCACGCTGAAGGTCGGCTACGCCTACTCGGCCGCGTCGCCTAAGACCAAGATCGTCTCCCAGGTTCCCGCCGCCGGCACGACGGGCGGTTCGGGGTTGGCGATCACCGTGGTCGTGTCCAAGGGTGCGCGACCGGTGGCCCACGTCATCATGCCGACGAACCTGATCGGCGAGGACTGCGCGAGCGCGACGTCGCA
>DAIOEY010000081.1:7030-8438 GCA_036745995.1 Acidimicrobiales bacterium
CACCACGACCACCGTAAGTCAGACGTTGGTCGCGGTGCCCAGCGTCGCGGGGCTCTCTCGCACGCAGGTCTTCGCCGCGATGCACACGGCCGGCCTCTACTTCTCGACCCGGGGTCCCGGGGCCGGAACGTCCGCGTGGACGACCGGTGTCTCGACCGTGCCCGTCGCGGGCACCAAGGTGAAGAGGCTCTCGACGGTCATCGTCAACGTGAAGTGAGCGAGGTCTGCGAACTCTGCGAGGCGGCCGTCATCACGACGCGCTACTTCGAGGACGAACTCTGCTGGATCGCCGACTGCGAGATCTGTCTCGTGCCGATGGTCGTATGGCGAGAACACGGCGCCACGCCCCCCGAGGAACAGCGTGAAGGGATGCGGGTCCGGCTCGTCGTCGTCGCGGACCGCGAGATCGGCGAGGGCCAGTGGACCTTCGACGACCACATGCGCAACATCCCCGACCACTACCACGCGCACGCCCGGCGTCCCTTCACGTGGGCTCGGGCGTAGAACGGACGCGTGGGCGTTCGTCGGTACAATCGGGGCACCACATTCTTTGCAAAAGGGGACATCCATGGGTACTCTCGACGGCCGCGTAGCCATCATCACCGGAGCCGGGCGCGGTATCGGACGCGAGCACGCGCTGCTCTTCGCCGCCGAGGGCGCCAAGGTGGTCGTGAACGACCTCGGCGGTGCACTGGACGGATCGTCCGCTGAAGCGTCGCCGGCCGAAGAGGTCGTCGCCGAGATCAGGGCCATGGGCGCCGAGGCGGTGGCGAACCACGACAACGTCGCCACCTGGGATGGCGGCGCCCGTTTGATCGAGTGCGCGCTCGAGGCGTTCGGCGACCTGCACGTGCTCGTCAACAACGCCGGCATCCTGCGCGACCGCGTGCTCGTGAACCTGAGCGAGGAGGACTGGGACGCGGTGATCAACGTGCACCTGAAGGGCCACTTCGTGCCCACCCGTCACGCCGCCACGTACTGGCGCGAGCAGGCCAAGGCCGGCAAGACCGTCAAGGCGTCGATCATCAACACGTCCTCGACCTCGGGTCTGCTCGGCAACATCGGTCAGTCGAACTACGGCGCGGCGAAGGCCGGCATCGCGGCCTTCACCGTCATCATCGCCGAGGAGCTCGGTCGCTACGGCGTGCGCGCGAACGCCATCGCCCCGGCCGCGCGCACGCGCATGACCGAGTCGACGCCGGGACTCTCGGACCACGTCGTCAAGCCCTCCGACGCGGCGGTCTTTGACGTCTGGGACCCCGCCAACATCTCGCCGCTCGTCGCGACGCTCGCCATGGAGGACTGCGCCTCGACCGGTCAGGTCTACTTCGTCCAGGGTGGCACCGTGCGCCTCTTCCAGAACTGGACGATGACGAAGGCTCTCGAAAAGGACGATCGCTGGTCCGTG
>DAIOEY010000082.1:0-3379 GCA_036745995.1 Acidimicrobiales bacterium
CGGCGATGACGCCGCCGGTCGGTGAGCCGATGAGACTCGGCGTCCACGCCGCGACGGTCAAGAGTCCCAACCAGATCGTGTTGTGCGTCGTCACGGTCAGGAACACCCCGAGCGCCACCGACTGCATCCACGTGCCGGTCGACGAGACGAACGACGATATCAACGACAGCGCAAAGCTTCGGTGACGGAGCGGTGAAAATGAAGCGGAGGCCATGTACTGCCACGCTAACGGGCGTTGCGAGCCGCGGCTGACGTCTCGCGGACGATGGTCTGTTCCCTCGCGACGGGTCGCGCAGCGAGCAAGTCAAAACGGCCAGCCGGCGCTTTCGACATTCGAGGGCGCCGGGTGGCTGGATGATGCAGGTACTTCACGAAGCAGTGTTAGTGACTTGACATCGAGTGGTCGGAGGAACCACCGGCGTTGAAGCCACCATTACTGAAGCTGCCGGTGCTGAATCCCGACCCGTGGTTGCCCGAGTTGGCGTGATGCGAGTGACCTCGGCCGAAGTCCTGGTTGCCACCGTCGCGGTTATCGTCCCAACGGTTGCCGCCACGATTTCCGAATCCGATACCGTCACACTTCTGGTTGGCCTCGTCCTTGATCGTCAAGACAACAACCGGGGTCGTGGTTGACAACACCAGGTCGACGTTGTCGTTGACGGCCGGCGCGCTCACGCCGGTACCGAGACCGGTGATGGTCGTCGCGGCGTCAAGCGCGTACAGCGTCGGGGTCGCGCTGCCCTTGGTCAATACCGAAATCGAGGTGCCCGCGACGTACGCCGAGACAGTCCCTTCAATCCGCATCGCCGTGGGGGCGGCCGGAGCCTCCGTCACGCCTTCATCCTTGATCGACAGCACCACGGCCGGGGTCGTGGTTGACAACACCAGGTCGACGTTGTCGTTGACGGCCGGCGCGCTCACGCCGGTACCGAGACCGGTGATGGTCGTCGCGGCGTTGAGCGTGTACAGCGTCGGGGTCGCGCTGCCCTTGGTCGAGACTGAGATCGACGTACCGGCGACGTAGGCCAGGACGGTTCCCTCAATCTTCATGGGCTGGTGTGCTACTCGCGGCGCGTGGATCGTGATCGACGTCACGGTGACCGGCGTCGTGCTGGACAACATCAGTTTCACGTGGTCACCGACGGCTGGCGCGGTGACGCCGGTCGCCAGACCACTGATGGTGGTCGTGGCGCTCAGCGCGTACGACGTGGGTGCCGTGGCACCCTTGGTCAACACCGAGATCGAGGTACCAGCAACGTAGCCGAGCACGGTTCCGAATATCTCGTTGCTCGGAACGGTCGTGACGGCCGTGTCGTGGCTACCGACGTTCGAGTTTCCGTCAGCAGCGGCGATACCCGCGATGCCGCCGACGAGTCCCAGACCCAGCGTGGTTGCTACTGCTACGCGACGTACTGCCTTGGTCTTGGTTCTGTACATGGTGATCCCTTCGTTGCGTCCGGGCGAGATGCTCTCGAACACCACCAAGCCTTGTGGCGCCAAATGTGAGGAGCCTGTGAGGCATCGGAGTGTTGTGGGGTAATGATCAAAGACAGGTGCACGTCCGGCTTTACGATTGACAATTGAAGAAGATTCAGTGTCGTCGCGACCAAGAACGCTGAGCGATAGGACGTAGCGACGTCGTGTCCCGCCTCTTGAAGTGACGATTTCACCACGCGCAATGACGTGACCAACGGATCGAGAGTGAGGAATCGAAGCCGTGGGGACCGGCGAGTAAGCCCCGCCTCCGACGCGACATGGAGTGAGTGAGAGACAGTGGGCACGTGATGACCAAAGCAATGGTCGTGCAGTGGATCACCCGTCGTGCGTTCGCTCCGGTCGCACTAGTCGCGGCGCTGGGGCTCTACGCGTGCGGGGGCGTCTCGTCGACTGCTCCGACCACCTCACCGACGAACGGCGTCGCGTACCTCTGCCAGGTACTCCCCCGCGTCGACCGGCTCATCGTCACGCGCAAGGTTTCGCGCACCCAGTTCCACTTCACGTTCCCCGCCGCCGTGACGGTCACCAACGCCGCCGCGGCCCGACGAATCGCCTCGGTCGCCTGTGGGCCGGCGGACATGCCGAAGGGTGTCCAAGCGTGTCCCGTCGAGTTCTCGATCTGGTACCACCTGGACTTCGCCGTCCGGGGCGAGAAGGGCATGGGCGGCGAAAGCATCGTCGCGAACCCCACCGGCTGCCAAACGGTCACCGGCCTCGGCGCGGTCCGCACCACCGCCCAGCGTCAGGATTTCTACCAGCTCCTCGGCAACGCACTGGGCCTTCGCAACGCGGGCCGATCGACCTTCGCGGGAACCCTTCAGAACCCCGGTTGAACGACCCGACATCGCTCGACCGCGTAGTAAAGGAAATGAACAAGTCGGCGAGCGACGCTACTGGTCCTGGTCGCGCTTCTTCTTCATTGGCCGAAGCGCGAACCACCACACCGAGACGATCGTCGCCAGCGCGCCCAGCGCGCCCAGCGTCGACTTGACGGGGGGCTTGTTCTTGGATTCGTCGGCCATTGGACCATCGTAACGAACAAAGCGCCGGGGGCAAAAAGCCCCCGGTGCTTTGGCGCTAGAAGTGTTGCTGCTTAGCTGGCACTCACCAGAGCTTCGCTGTGGGCCTCAACCGCGAACTCCAGGACGATCTTGTTGCCGACGACCAGGCTGCCGTTCTCGAGGCTTCCCTCGAAGTTGACGCCAAAGTCGCGACGGTCGATCTCACCGCGAGCTTCGAAGCCGGCGGCGAGGACGCCCGGGCTCATGCTCGGGCCGGCGCCCAGGAATTCCAGGTCGAAGTTGACCGACTTGGTGATGCCCTTAACCGTGAGGTCGGCGACCATCTGGTAGTTGTCGCCACCCTTGGAGGTGATCTGGGTCGACTTGAGGGTCAACGTGGGGTTGTTCTCGATGTCGAGGAAGTCGGCGGTCTTCAGGTGACCGTCGCGCATCTCGTTGTTCGTGGTGATGCTGGCGGCCTGCACGGTCGCTTCCAAGGTCGAGTTCTCGGCACTGTCACCAATGGTGATGACACCCGTGAAATCGGTGAAATTGCCGCGAACCTTGGCGGCCACGAGGTGGCGGGCCACGAAACTGACGGTTGAGTGAACGGCGTCGATGCTGTAAACGCCGGGAGCGGGGAGGTTGCTCATTGTGGGACTCCTAAAATCTCTGGGCACTATCTGTGCACTTACGAGTATAGTTGCATATACAACTACTTGTCAAGCAATTATTTGACAAACAATAATTGTCTTACTAAGAATGTGATAAAATAAATTCATGTCGTATCTGCCCTCTTCCTGCCCCTCGGGTGACGAAAAGGTGCTGCTCTTCGGCCTTCTGCTCGAGACCAACGCCCGCCTCGCTCGCAGTCTGGGCGC
>DAIOEY010000082.1:3479-8364 GCA_036745995.1 Acidimicrobiales bacterium
GGGTAACGCGAAGCTCGACGACGCCCTCAGCGTCCACCTCGACTACCTCGACGAACGCCTCGCCAGTCGACTGTGCAATGAGGAGCGGGCACAACTCACCACGCTGCTCACCAAACTCAACACGCCGCGCTAGACCCTCGTCACCCAGGCGCGCGCGACCCGTCCGTCGTCGAGTTCGAGTGGCGTCCCTTCACCAAGTCCTTCGCCGACGATGATCTCGGTCGCGAGCACCTCGCTCGCCAACAGTGCGAAACCGTCCGCCAGATCGTCGATGCCGGTGACGTGCACGATGATGCGGTCCGACACCTCAAAACCGGAGTTCTTTCGCAGGTCCTGGATCTGACGCACGACGTCGCGCAGGTAGCCGCGTCGGCGAAGTTCGTCGTTCAGTTCCAGGTCCAACGCCACGACTTCACTGCCGTCGCGCGACACCGCGAATCCACCCTGGCTCTTCACGCGAAGCTCGATGTCGTCGCTGGTCAGTTCGAAGACGCCGGTCGAAAGTGTCAGCGACACCGTGCCGCCCGCTTCGAGTGTCTGTGCGGCGACGACCGAGTCGAGCGCCGCGAGCGCCGGCTTCAATTCCTTCACCGCCTCGCCGAGGCGCGGTCCGACGGTTCGAAAGTTGGGCACCAGCTCGAAGGTGAGCACCTGGGCGAGCTCCGAGCCGTACTCGAGTGTGTCGACGTTGAGCTCGTCCTCCACCACGCCCGCGGGAGGAACCGGTGAGCCCACTGGCAGAAAGACCAAGGCCCGCGCGAGGGGCTGGCGAACCTTCACGCCCGCTTCGGCGCGCGCGGCACGACCGAGCGACGTGAGCCGTCGCGCGACGTCCATCGACTCTTCGAGCACCACGTTTCGATGCTCGGGGCTGCCCGTGGGCCAGTCGGCCAGGTGCACCGAGTCGGTCTCGTCGACGTCGAAGAGCTCGAGGTAGAGCCGTTCGGCGACGAAGGGACAGAACGGCGCGAGCAGCAGCGTGACGCGCTGGAGGACTTCGAGCAACGTCGCCTGCGCCGCGAGCGAATCCGAACGTGGCGCGTTCGGGTCGGTGCGCCAGAACCGCCGTCGGCTGCGCCGCACGTACCAGTTGGACAGGTCGTCGATCAACTTCGCCAACGCGTCGGTGCCGCCGAGCGGTTCGTAGCCGTCGAGCGCGATCGTCACCGTGACGGTGACGTCCTCGACGCGCGAGAGGATCCACTGGTCGATCGCCGTACGTTCGCGCACCGTCGGAATCTCGGGGTCAGCGGGGTCGAACTGGTTGAGCGAGGCGTAGGTGCTGAAGAAACTGAAGGTGTTCCACAGCGTCGCCAGGGTCTCGCGCAGTGACGCGTCGATCGCGTTCAGTCCCGCGCGCGTCGAGGTCCAGGGCGATCCCTGGGAGAACATCCACCAACGAAGCGGGTCGGCGCCTCGGGTGTTGAGCACCTCCCACGGGTCGATCACGTTGCCGACCGACTTGCTCATCTTCTTGCCGTTCTCGTCGACGATGTGGCCGAGACAGAGCACGTGCTCGTAGGGCTTCTCACCAAAGACGAGGGTGTTGACGGCGAGCAGCGTGTAGAACCAGCCGCGCGTCTGGTCGATCGCCTCGGCGATCAGCTGCGCGGGGAACTGCATCGCCTCCTTGGAGCCCGCGACGTGCGGGTAGCCCACCTGGGCCGCGGGCATCGAACCGGCGTCGAACCACGCGTCGATGACCGGCTCGACGCGTCGCGCGTCAGTGCCGCACGTGCGACACGGAACGACGACCTCGTCGATTCCCGGACGGTGCGGATCGAGAGCGCTCAGGTCGCGGCCCGTCAGTTCGGAGAGCTCGGCGAGCGATCCAACGCACGTGAAGTGATCGTCGGCGCAGCGCCAGATCGGCAGCGGCGTGCCCCAAAAGCGGTCGCGCGACAGCGCCCAGTCGACGTTGTTGGCGAGCCAGTCACCGAAGCGACCGTCGCGGATATGGGTGGGGTGCCAATCGATCGTGGCGTTCTCGCTCAGCATCTTCTCGCGGAACTGACTGGTCGCGACGTACCAGTTGGGCTGTCCCCAGTAGATCAGTACCGTGCTGCAGCGCCAGCAGTGCGGCAACGAGTGGGTGTAGGCGAGACGACGGAGCAGGATGTCGCGGCGTTCGAGTTCGTCGTTGATCGCGTGGTTGGCACTGCGCACGCCCTGACCTTCGAGCCAGGGGATCGCCGCGGTGAACGTCCCATCGGGTCCGACGGGGTTCACGGTCGGCAGAGCGTTCTCGCGCGCGATCTGGCGGTCGATCTCACCAAAGGCTGGCGCCTGGTGCACGAGGCCGGTGCCGTCTTCGGTCGTGACGTACTCGCCCGCCACCACGTAGCAGGCGTCCACGCCCTCGGGCAGTTCGACGTCACTGAAGGGTCGTTCGTAGTGCACGCCGAGGAGCGCGGTTCCGGCGAACGTCGCGCTGGGCGTCACCCCCTCGCCAAAGACCGCTTCGACGAGTGACGCGGCGACGACCATGCCGTCAACGACGGCGTAGGTGATCTCGGGATTGACCGCGACCGCGACGTTGGACAGCAGCGTCCACGGCGTCGTCGTCCACACGACGAGGTGCGTCGCGGCGAACAGCCCGTCGTGCGCGTCGGCGTCGGTGACGCGCAACTTCACGTACGCGCTCTCGTCGACCTCGTCGGTGTAGACCCCGGGCTGGCCGAGCTCGTGGCTCGACAGAGCCGTGCCGCAGCGCGGGCAGTACGGGATGACCTTCAGGTCCTCGTAGAGCAGTTCCCGGTCGAAGAGTTGCTGGAGGTGCCACCAGACTGACTCGACGTACTCGGGATGGAACGTGTAGTACGCGTGCTCCATGTCGGTCCAGTAGCCAATTCGCTCGGTCAGGCGTTCGAACTCGCCCACGTAGGTGAGCACCGATTCGCGGCACAGCCGCGTGAACTCCTCGACGCCGATCTGCTCGACGATGGCCTTCTTGCCCGAGATGCCGAGCTGCTTTTCGACCTGGACCTCGACGGGCAGACCGTGCGTGTCCCAGCCGGCCCGGCGCGACACGAAGCGCCCCCGCATGGTCTGGTAGCGACAGAAGAGGTCCTTGTAGACGCGGGCCCAGACATGGTGCAGACCGGGCATGCCGTTCGCCGTCGGGGGCCCTTCGTAGAAGACCCAGGGGTCGGCGCCCTCGCGATGGCGCATCGAGCGCGCGAAGACGTCGTTCGTCTTCCACCGGACGAGTTCTGCTTCCTCGATGGTCACAAAATCAAGGTCGGCGCTGACGGGGCGAAACACGGGTCTCCTTCAAAGAATCCCTTCATCGTACCGAGCGAGAGGACGCCGATCGTCCGGCTCCTATTGTGGACGGGTGCGATCCTTAACAATTGCCGACGAACCAATCGACTCGAGCGGCGCGCTCAGCGTCTTCTACGCCGCGATCGATGAGTTGAACCGACGGTACGGCGACGGTGCCGACCAGGCGCACATGGGTCTCGCCGAACTCGCTGCGCCACTCGGCGTGTTCCTCGTGGCGCGCGTCGAGGGACACCCCGTCGGCGGCGTGGGACTTCGCCCCATCACTGCGCCCGAGGCCCGTCTCGGCGAGATCAAGCGCCTCTGGGTGCGCCCGGACCTTCGACGAAGCGGCGTCGCCGCCGCCTTGATGGTCGACGTCGAAGAGCGCGCCCGGCTGCTCGGCTACGTGCGGCTCTACCTCGAGACGGGCCCGGCCCAACCCGAGGCGCTCTCCTTCTACCCGAAGATCGGCTGGGAGAAAGTCGACGAATTCCCGCCCGGCGCCTTCACGCACCACGTCGCGAGTCGGTTCACCCGGCTCCTCTAGCGGGCGAAACGCTCGTCCATCCACGCGGGTGATAACTCACAGAGCGAGTGCAGGATGAGGTCGGCCTCGGCGAACGCCGGCTGGCCCGCGTCCTCGGGCGTCGGAACCGCGACGACCGTCATAGTCGCGGCGACGCCCGCCAGGACGCCCGCCGCCGAGTCCTCGATGACGAGACAGTCGACAGCGGCGACGTCGAGCGACGCCGCGGCACTGAGGAACACGCCCGGGTGCGGCTTGCCGAACGTCTCGAACTCCGCAGACTGCACGGACTGGAAGTACCCTCGCAACCCGAAGTGGTCGAGGCAGCGGTAGATGAGTTCCAGCGGCGTGGAACTGGCGAGCGCGAGCGGACCGTGTTGCGCGCACAGGTCGATCGCGTACTGCGCGCCGGGCAACGTCCGACCCTCCGTCTCGACGAGGTCGCCGACCCGCGCGAGGAGCAACGTGACGACCTCCTCGCGACTCGGCCCCGACCAGGGAAAGCGTTCGAACCAGTACTCGACGACCTCGCCGACGAACATCCCCTTGGTCGAACGGTCCCCCGTGTCCGAGATCGGCACGCCGAGATCGCCGAAGATCTCCAGTTCGGCCTTGTGCCAGAGGATCTCTGAGTCGATCAAGAGCCCGTCCATGTCGAACAGGGTCGCGCGCAACGTCACCACGCAACTCTGGCACACGCCTCAGTCGCTACGGTAGCGACGTGGTGGACGTGCGAAAACTGGACCGCGGCGACGTCGACGGAGTGGTGCGTCGCGTCGAACAGCGACTCCGTCACGACGCGCAGATCAACGATCTGGTCAGTCCCGAGATCTCGACCGAGCAGTTCGGACACGCCCTCGCCGACGCCACGTCGTCGACCTGGGTCGCGCTCGACGGCGACGTCCTCGTCGGACACCTCTACGGCGCCCTGCTCGAGAGCGCGGTCTACGGTCACGGCGTCTGGATCGGTCCCGACGGCGTCTCGTTCGACGGAACCGACGTCCTGAGCGAGCTCTACGCCCAGGCGGGTCAGGAGTGGATCGAGCGGGGCGCGCTCGAGCACTACGTCTGGGTGCTCGACGACGCCTCGTCGAC
>DAIOEY010000083.1:0-8093 GCA_036745995.1 Acidimicrobiales bacterium
GCGAGGAGGTCGTCTCGTGAGCACTCTACGTCCCGTACGTCGAGCGACGCCCGGCATTCTCGTCGCCGGCGTCACCGCGATGATCAGCGGCGTGTCGGTCTACGTGAACGGCTTCGGCGTGCGTTCCTACAGCTCGCCCGCGGTCTACACCACGGCTAAGAATCTCGTGGCGACGATGGCGTTGGTCGTCGTCACGACGCTCGCCTTCTCGCTCCGACACCGACGTCCCGGCTCGGCGCAGGACCGGTTCGTGGGCGCACCGCGGGCCGGCAACGAACGGCGTCTCGGGGTGCGTCAGTGGCTCGGTCTCTCCTACGTCGGCGTGATCGGCGGCGGCCTCGCGTTCGTACTGTTCTTCAACGGACTGGCCATCAGTCAGCCCGCGTCGGCCGCGTTCTGGCGCGACTCGCTGGTCCTGTGGGTCGCGGTGCTCGCGGTCGTGTTCCTTCGCGAGCGGCTGCGCTGGTGGAACGTCGCGGCGATGGTGCTGCTCGTCGCCGGTGAGATTGTCGTGACCGGTGGCGTCGGCCAGCTCGGTGCGAACCGCGGCGAACTGTTCGTCGTCGCGTCGAGCGTGCTGTGGGCCGGCGAGGTCGTGGTCGCGCGACGTCTGCTCACGAGCCTGGCGCCGGCGACACTGTCGATCGTGCGGATGGGCGTCGGTGCGCTGACCCTGGTTGTCTATCTCGGCGTCACCGGTTCGCTCTCGATGCTCGTCTCACTCAGCGCGCACCAGATGACGTGGGCGCTGTGGACGGGGATGCTGCTCGCCGCGTACGTCGCGACGTGGATGAGTGCCCTGGCCCGGGCCCGTGCCCTCGACGTCACCTCGATACTGGTGGCGAGTGCGCTGATCACGTGGTCCCTGCAACTCGTCGCCGGTACGGTGGTGCCGGCGCCGAGCTCGCTCGGCTTGGTCCTCATCGCCCTCGGTGCGGGTCTGCTCGTGTGGGCGGCGCGTCGGCGACCCGATGGGTCACTGTCGACGAACACGATCGGTGTTCGTCCGTGAGCACGGTGACGAGTCGCCGTGACGTGGACGCGTCATCGGGCCCGGCACTCTTCGCGCGCTACGCGTACCCGCCGAACTCATTGGGCTACTGCGGACCGAACGATCCGCAGAGCCTGCTCGAAGCGGCCTCGACGGGCGGACACGAGCGGCACCTCTCGCACCTGGCGCGCCAGTTCGACGGCGCCTGGCCCTACCTCGAGCTGATCGCCGGTTGCAATGCAATCGAGGATCCTCTCGACCAGCGGGTCGTCGAGGCGTACTGGGTCGGTAATCGCCTCACGCGACGCGTGGCCCCGTCACTGCTCGCGGCGTCGCTCGACGAGAGGTTCGCTCGTCGAGCGGGTCGCCGCTTCGAACCTTGCGCCACCGCCGCGTTTCTCGGAGGTGTCGCCCAGCACAGTTTCCACGTGTTCGCGGTCTACCCGTGGCTCGGTCTGCTGCGCGCCGGGAACGAGGGCGCGCCGTTCGAGGTCCTCGACCGCTGTCGCATCCGCTGGGGGCGCGTGCAAGTGGTCGAAGGTGATCTCGTCACGGTGGCGAGCCGCTCGCTCGCCTTCGCGGGATCGCGACTCACGTTGGGCCCCGAGCGGGTCGAACAGGTGCGCGCCAGTCTCGACGGCGTCGGTTTCGTGAGCGATCTGGCCCCCGGCGACGTGGTGTCGCTGCACTGGGACTGGGTCTGCGACAAACTGACGAGTCACTCATTGGCGTGGTTGCGCGCCTGCACGCGCCAAAACCTCGACGCCGTGAACGCGTTGGCGGCGCCGGGACCGGCGTCGATCTGTGACGCGAACACCTGATTCGCGTCGTCGGGACACGGCGTTGGTCAGGCCAGGATGAACTCGTTGACCGCGAAGGCGAACCCCTCATCGTTGTTGGACCGGGTGACGTGCGTGGCGGCGCTTCGCACGTCGTCGGTCGCGTTGCCCATCGCGACGCTGAGTCGCGAGACGCGGAACATCGAGACGTCGTTCTGCATGTCGCCGATGGTGGCGATCTCGCTGGTGGGCACGTCGTAACGCTCGGACAGGAACTCGACGACGCTGCCCTTGGTCGCGAGTGGATGGGTCACGTCGAGGTAGTACGTCTGGGAACGAGTCGCGACGACCGCCCCGGCGTACTCGTTGGCGACCACCTCACCGGTCGCGGCGACCGCGAACGGGTCGGCGCTGACGCCGACGATCTTGATCACGTCGTCGCTGAAGTCGCTGAAGTCGCTGACCTGCGTCGGTTCGAGGTCGGTGACGATCGCTTCGTGTTCGACGTACGGTCCCCGGCGGTCGAGGACGAACCAGTCCTGACCTCGGTAGACCCAGACCGACAGGTCGCGCGAGAGGAGACGCTCGATAACCGCTGCGGTGACGTGCGCGTCGATCGGTCGTTGCCGGATCACGCGCAGGTCGACGTCGACCACGAGACCACCGTTCAGGGCGCCGAGCGGCGTGTCGAGCTCCAGCGGCTCGATGAACATCGACAGACCCCGGGGCGGTCGTGCACTGGTGATGGCGAAGATGATCCCCGCGTCGCGCAGCCGTCGCACCGCGTCGATCGTGCTCGCGGTCGGCATCTTGTCCGAGGGGACCAGCGTGCCGTCGACGTCGGAGAGCAGGAGCCGGATGCGGGCGTCGGGCATCAGGGAAGGCACCAGGAGTTGGGGGCGACGACGCGTTCGATCGACGCGGGTCCCCACGAACCCTTGGCGTACGTCTCGACCGCCATGGGGTGTTCGAGCAGTGGCGCGGCGACCTGCCAGAGCCGTTCGATGCCGTCCGAGCGCGTGAACAGCGCCCGGTTGCCGAGCATCGCCTCGAGGATCAGGTGCTCGTACGCGGCGAGACCGTGCGCGGCCTGGAAGGAGTCCTGGTAGTGAAACGTCATCTCGGCCGCGCCGAGGTGCATTTGCGGCCCCGGTTCCTTGGCGAGAAAGTGCGCGTGGATCGAACCGGGATCGGCGAAGTCGACGACGATCTTGTTGCCCCGCCACTCGGGGGAGTGACGGCCGACGGGGAAGAGGCGCATGACCGGCTCGTCGAAGCCAATGGTGATGACCTGGCGACTCTGGGCGAGGCACTTGCCGGTGCGCAGGTAGAAGGGCACGCCCTTCCAGCGCGTGTTCTCCACTTCGGCGCGCAGCGCCACGAAGGTCTCGGTCTGGGAGTCCTTCGCGACGCCCGGCTCGTCGCGGTAGCCCTCGTACTGACCCCGCACCACCTGGGTCGGGTCGATCGGGCGGATCGTCTCGAAGACCTTGTGCACCTCGTCGCGCAGTGGACGCGCCTCGAGCGACGTGGGCTGCTCCATGGCGATGAAGCCCAGCACCTGGAAGAGATGGCTCACGACCATGTCGCGGAACGCTCCCGTCTCTTCGTAGAAGGAGCCTCGACCTTCGACCGACAAGGTCTCGGGCACGTCGATCTGGACGAAGCACACGTGGTCGCGGTTCCACAGCGGCTCGAAGAGCCGGTTCGCGAAGCGCAACGCCAGGATGTTCTCGATGGACTCCTTGCCGAGGAAGTGGTCGATGCGAAAGATCTGGGTCTCGTCGAAGTTCTCGATCAACGTGTCGTTGAGTGCGATCGCCGAGGCGAGGTCGACGCCGAAGGGCTTCTCGCAGATGACGCGCGCGTTCTCGTTGAGGCCCGTCGATCCGAGGAGCTCGACCAGCGTGACCACGGCGTCGGGCGGCACCGAAAGGTGAAAGAGCCGGCGGACGAAGCCGCCGATCTCGCCTTCGGCTCGCCGCACCGCCTCGGGCAGGGCGTTCGATCCCTCAGCCTCCGCGACCGCGAAGGAGAGCGACGCCTCGAACTCCTCCCACAGCGCCCCTTCGGGCACGTGTGACCCGAACTCGCGCACCGCCTCTCTGGCGTAGTGACGGAACTCGTCGTTCGACATCGCGGAGTGCGCGCGGGACGAGCCGATGATGCGGTAGTGGCGCGGGAGGAGACCGGCGTCGGCGAGGTGGTAGAGCCCGGGGATGATCTTTCGACGTGCGAGATCGCCGGTCGCGCCGAACAAGACAATGACGTGGTTGTCCGGGACCTCCTTGTCGACGCCGGTAATTGGCGAACTCATCTACTGACCTCCGCTCGTGATCGTGCTCACTGACGAACCGACGCCCGCGAGTACTCGATCGACCAAACCGGGCGCGAAGAGGCCGTGCTCGACGACACCAGGGGTCGAGGACAACCACGAGGCGAGGGCCGCGGGGTCATTCAATTCGCCGCGGTAGTCGGCGAGGACACCGCCGTCGGGACTGCGCGAACTGGTTCGCACCTCGGTGGGGAAAAGACGACGCAGCGTGCTCGCGAGCCCGAAGGCCATGAGTTCGACGGGTACCGGTCCGTGCAGCGAATCGACCAACTTAGAGGAGTCGACGAGGACGACGAACGACGTCGCGGCACTGGCGACCAGCTTCTCTCGCGTGTGCGCTCCGCCACCCCCCTTATTCAACCAGCCGTCCGCGCCGACTTGATCGGCGCCGTCAAGAGCGAGGTCGAGTCGGTCGAGTGAATCGAACGACTGCACGTTGAGACCGAGGGCTCGCGCGTCGCGCTCGGTGCGCGGCGACGTGGCGACGAAGACGCAGTCGAGGTCTCGCCGGGCCAGTTCGCCCAGTAGATAGGACACGGTCGAGCCGGTACCCAGTCCGACGCGCATGCCGTTCTCGACGAGTTGTGCGCCGGCGTGCGCGACGAGTTGCTTTTCTGTTTCGACGTTCACTGGGGTGTCGCGGCGCTGTCGGCCATGATCAGCGAGCGCGCGGCCTCGACGCGTCCGGCCGGAATGGAGAGGTCGCCACGCACGAGAAGTGAAAGCGCCGCGCGCTTGTCGGCGCCACTCACCACCCAGAGGATCTGATCCGCTCGAGCGAGCGCCGGGTAGGTCATCGTCATCCTTCGCGTTCCCTGGTAGTCACCGCTGAGCGCCACCAGTCGATCGGTGACGTCGAGGACGGGGTCGTTCGGTACGAGCGACGCCGTGTGGCCGTCGGGTCCGAGGCCCAGGTGCACGAGGTCAACACTCGACGGGAGTAACGCCCCGTACCGGGCCGCGGCGTCGTCGAGGTCGGCGTCCTCGACCGGCATGGCGACGATGGTCGGCGCCACGTTGGAGAACACGTTGACGAGTCCGGTGAGATTTCGCTCTGGGCTCGAAGGCGCCGCAATTCGTTCGTCGACTTGATAGATGACGACGTCACTCCAGGACACGTCACGCTGCGCGAGTGCGTGCAGCATGACCAGGGGCGTACGTCCACCACTGACGGCGAAACTGAACGTCCCTTGCTCTGCAATGCAGCGCGTCGCCGTCTCGGCGACGAAGTCCGCCGCGGCGCTGGACAATTCGTCGGCGTTGGCGAACGAACGAAGTTCGTGGTGCACGTCAGGACGACTTCTCGACGTGTCCACCGAACTCGGCGCGCATGGCCGAGAGTACCTTGGCGGCGAACTCTCCTCGAGTGCGCGATTCGTAACGTTGCCATAACGCGGCGCTGATCACGGGGGCGGGAACGGACTCCTCGATGGCCGCTTCGACCGTCCAGCGACCCTCCCCGGAGTCAGAGACGCGACCGCCGTAGTTCTCGAGTTCTGGTGAGCGCGCGAGGGCGTCGGCCGTCAGGTCGATCAGCCACGAACTGACCACCGATCCGTGTCGCCAGACCTCGGCGACCTCGGCGACGTCGATGTCGAACGAGAAGTACTTCGGGTCGCGCAGCGGCGCGGTCTCGGCGTCGTCGTGCACGGCCTGCGTCCCGGCGTTGGCGTGTTTGATGATGCTGAGTCCTTCGGCGATGGAGGCCATCATGCCGTACTCGATGCCGTTGTGGACCATCTTGACGAAGTGGCCCGCACCGTTGGGGCCACAGTGCAAGTAGCCCTCGGACGCCGTTCCGTTGGTTCGAGTCCGCCCCGGCGTTCGCTCGCTGCCGTCGTCGCCCGGAGCGATTGACTTGAAGATCGGGTCGAGCCGTTGCACGACCTCGTCTTCGCCGCCGATCATCAGGCTGTAGCCGCGTTGGAGCCCCCAGATCCCGCCGCTGGTCCCGCAGTCGACGTAGTGCAAACCCAGGGTCGCCACGTGCTGGGCCCGGTCGATGTCGTCGCGGTAGAACGAGTTGCCCCCGTCGATCACGACGTCGTCGGGTGAGAGGAAGTGGACGAGTTCGTCGAGCGAGCGCTGCGTGATCGCGGCGGGAAGCATCAGCCAGACCGCGCGGGGGCGCTCGAGCTTGCTGACGAGGTTTTCGAGCGACGTGGCCCCGATGATCCCGTCACCGACCATGGCGTTCACGGTCTCGGTGTTGACGTCGTAGACCACGCAGCGGTGGCCGTCGCGAACGACGCGGTGGACCAGGTTGGCGCCCATGCGCCCGAGACCCACCATGCCCAGCTGGGTCGGTCTAGTCGTTGTCACGGAGGTCCTCGTTTCCCTTGAGAGTGCGGTAGTGCGCGATCAAGGCGTTGGTCGACGAGTCGTGGGCCAGTTCGCCGCGCGAATCGAGTTCGGGCAGGATCGCGTTGGCGAGCACCTTGCCGAGTTCCACGCCCCACTGGTCAAAGGAGTCGATGCCCCAGATGGTGCCCTGCGTGAACACCGAGTGTTCGTAGAGCGCGATGAGCGAACCCAACAGGCGCGGACTCAGCACCTTGGCCAGGAGCACGTTGCTCGGTCGGTTGCCTTCCATGACCCGGTGGGCCACTTGGTGCTCGGGCGCGCCGCCGGCGCGCACCTCGGCTTCGGTCCTTCCAAAGGCGAGCGCCTGGGCCTGGGCGAAGACGTTCGACGAGAGGACGTCGTGATGGTCACCGAGCGGGTTGAGACTCTGCGCAAAACCAATGAGGTCGACCGGAATCACGGTCGTTCCCTGGTGGATCAACTGATAGAAGCTGTGTTGGCCGTTGGTGCCAGGTTCTCCCCAGTAGATCGCGCCGGTCGCGTAGTCCACGTGGTGGCCGTCGAGCGTTACGTGTTTGCCGTTGGACTCCATCGTGAGTTGCTGCAGGTACGCCGGCAGGCGTTTGAGGTACTGGTCGTAGGGCATGACCCCGACGCTCGGGTAACCGAGGAAGTTGGCGTTCCACACCGCGATCATTCCCATCAAGACCGGAAGGTTCTGCGCGAGGGGCGCGGTGCGGAAGTGTTCGTCCATGGCGTGAAAGCCTTCGAGCATCTCTCGAAAGTGCTTCGGACCGATCGCGAGCATCGTCGAGAGTCCGATGGCCGACTCCATGGAGTACCGTCCTCCGACCCAGTCCCAGAACTCGAACATGTTGGCCGGGTCGATGCCGAACGCCGCGACCTTCTCCTTGTTGGTCGAGACCGCGACGAAGTGCTTGGCGACCGCCGCTTCGTCGCCGAGGCTGGCGACGAGCCACTCGCGGGCCGACCGGGCGTTGGTGAGCGTCTCGAGCGTCGTGAACGTCTTGGAGGAAACGACGAAGAGTGTCTCGTCGGCGGCGAGGTCGCGCACCGCCTCGACGAAGTCGGTGGCGTCGACGTTCGAGACGAAGCGCAACGTCAGGTCGCGGCGGCTGAAGTGGCGCAACGCCTCGTACGCCATCACCGGACCGAGGTCAGATCCGCCGATGCCGACGTTGACGATATTCCTGATCGGCTTTCCGGTGTGGCCCTTCCAGGCGCCCGAGCGAACCCGGTTGGCGAACTGCTCCATTCGATCGAGCACCGAGTGAACCTGACCAACGACGTCGACGCCGTCAACGATCAGCGTCGCGTCGCGCGGCATTCGAAGCGCCACGTGCAACACGGCGCGGTCTTCGGAGACGTTGACGTGTTCACCACGAAACATCGCGTCGCGCCGCTCGGCGAGCTCGCTCTCCTGGGCGAGCGCCAAGAGCAGTCGCAACGTCTCGTCGGTGACGCGATTCTTCGAGTAGTCGAGGTAGAGGCCGACCGCTTCAGCGCTCAACCGCGGGCCGCGCTCGGGATCTTCAGCGAAGAGATCGCGAAGGTGCAGGTTCGCCACCTGGGCGAGGTGCGATTCGAGCGCTTGCCACGCCGCTCTTTGTCGCAGGGGGAGTGCGGTCATCGAGGATCGTCAGTCCGCGTCGCCACGGGTCCG
>DAIOEY010000084.1:0-8085 GCA_036745995.1 Acidimicrobiales bacterium
GTGAGCATCGCGTCGGTGGTGTCGTCGTGATTCATCACTTGCCGGGCTACGACGAAGCGACGAAGGAGATCGTCCGGCGTTTCGCGGCGAACGGCTTCATCGCGATCTGTCCCAATCTCTACAGTCGAGAAGCGCCGGGCGCGAGTTCGGACGACGCCGCGGCGACGGCGCGCGCGCTCGGCGGCGTTCCCGATGAACGTCTCGTCGGCGACGTGGGCGGGGCCGCCGCGTACGTGCGGAGCCTGCCAAATTCGAACGCGAAAGTCGGCGTCATCGGCTACTGCTCGGGCGGGCGCCAATCGGTGTTGGCGGCCTGCAGTCTCGATCTGGACGCGGCCGTCGACTGCTACGGCGCCTACGTCGTCGTCGGCACGGCCGAGGGATCACCGCTCACGTTTCCCGCGCTCACGTCCAAGTTGGCGAACCTTTCGTGTCCGTTGCTCGGACTCTTCGGTGCGGAGGATCAGTATCCGTCGCCCGAGCAGACCGAGGAGTTGGCGCGGATCCTGGCGGTGAACGCCAAGTCCTTCGAGCCACACACGTACGAAGGTGCCGGACACGCGTTCTTCGCTCCGGACCGTCCCAGTTACCGACCGGAGGTCGCCAAAGAGGCCTGGGGTGAGATCTGGA
Source organism: Acidimicrobiales bacterium (assembly GCA_036745995.1). Taxonomy (GTDB): domain Bacteria; phylum Actinomycetota; class Acidimicrobiia; order Acidimicrobiales; family RAAP-2; genus RAAP-2. The sequence continues at coordinate 631 of DAIOEY010000084.1, forward strand.
AGTTCTTCGCGAAGAATCTAAGCGCCTGACGGGTAGAGGGAGGACGACGTGTGCACGTATCAGACTGAGCGGATGGCGGTTGAGGGCAGCGCGAAGGGAGGCGACGGCTGGTTCCGAGCGACCGACGCCATTGTCTATTTCGACCATCCGGTCCATCACCCGGCCGGCCACGCGCTGATGATCGACGTACTGGACCTTTCGAAACCGGCTGGAGGACGAGTCGGACTCGAACTCGACCCGTCCTCGGCTCGAGCCATGGCCGAGGCAATCCTTCGGACACTCGAAAGTGTCCCGGCGGGACTCTTGGATTAATAGGGGAGTTGCTCGCCGCGCCGCGACGGACGGAACCTAGCTGGTCGAGGGTCCGCGCCACAGGTTGATGGCGCCCTCGACGGCGAACTGGTCGATAAGGGTGAGTTCCTCGCTCGTGAAGTCGAGATTGTCAAGCGCAGCGACGTTCTCCTCCAACTGCGCCACGCTGCTCGCTCCTACGAGCACCGAGGTGACGCGCGCGTCGCGCAGCGCCCAGGCGAGGGCGAGTTGGGAGATCTTCTGGCCGCGCTGCTCGGCGATGCCCGACAAGCCACGGACCCGATCGAGATTCTCCTTGCTGAGGAGGTCCGGCGAGAGCGAGGAATCCCTGGAGGCTCTTGATCCCTCGGGGATGCCGTTGAGATAGCGATTGGTGAGAAGTCCCTGGGCCAGTGGCGAAAACGCGATGCAACCAATGCCCTCGTCACCCAACACGTCCAAGAGCCGCTCCTCAATCCAACGATTCAACATCGAATACGACGGCTGATGGATCAACAACGGTGTTCCGAGCTCCTTTAAGATCGCGATCGCCTCGAGCGTGCGATGGTCGGAGTACGACGAGATGCCGACGTAGAGCGCCTTGCCCTGACGCACGGCCGAGTCGAGCGCACCGAGCGTCTCCTCGAGTGGCGTGTCGGGATCGAAGCGGTGGTGATAAAAGATGTCGACGTAGTCGAGACCCATGCGCGTGAGACTCTGATCGAGACTGGCGAGTAGGTACTTGCGCGAACCGAGGTCGCCGTAGGGACCGGGCCACATGTCCCAGCCGGCCTTGGTGGAGATGACGAGTTCGTCGCGCAGTGATCCGAAGTCCTCTCGCAGGAGCCGCCCGAAATTGATCTCGGCGCTGCCGTAGGGCGGCCCGTAGTTGTTGGCGAGGTCGAAGTGGGTGATGCCGAGGTCGAACGCGCGGCGCAGGATGGCCCGCTGTGAGTCAATGGGCTGCTCGTCACCGAAATTGTGCCAAAGGCCCAAGGAGACGGCGGGGAGCTTCAGTCCACTCCTTCCGCAGCGCCGGTAGGGCATCGACGCGTAGCGATCGGGGGAGGGAAGGTATGTGGTCATGCTTCGAGACTATCGTCGCAGGCTGTTCAGCTTTTGGTGAACGCCGGCGCGCCGATCCCTAGGGGCAGGGAGGTGACGCCGGGAACTGGTTGAAGCACGCCTTGATTTGAGTGACCACGCTGTTGAGGTGCGTCGCGTCGGCCTTGGCCGCCGCGAGCGCCTTGGTCGCGGTCGCCTGGGCCGCGTTGACCTGGGCCTGGGTCGCGTACGAGACGCCGGCCGAAGCTGGTGAGGTGAGCGAGCCGGCGTAGAAACTGATCGAAGCGATCAGTACGGCCGCCGCACTCGCGCCGGAGCGGGTGATTTTCATGTTTCTCCTCTTGCGTGATTGGGTGCATTCAGGTTTACAGCCCCGCGTGTTGAAAATGAGTCAATTGGGCAACATTTGAGAAAGCGGCCACGACGCCGGGTCGGTCGCTTCGACCGTCGAGTGAAGCGACGTTCCTAGAATGACCTCATGGACCTCGAACTCAACGATCGCGCGTACCTCATCACGGGCGGAACCGACGGTCTCGGTCTGGCGCTCGCGTGCACACTCGTCGCTGAAGGCGCTCGGGTGGCGGTCTGTGGCCGCGACGCCGAGCGCCTCAGTCACGCGCAGGCGCAGTTGGGAGAGGGAGCCCTCTGCTACCAGGCTGACGTCACCAAAGCGAGCGAACTCGACACCTTTATCGACGCGACGTTGGAGAAGTTTGGACGACTCGACGGCGCCGTGAACAACGCCGGACGTTCCGCCGGCACGCCGGTCGCGACGTCGAGCGACGACGAGTGGCGCGAGGACTACGAGTTGAAGGTGATTTCGGCGTTGCACGTGTCACGACGAGTGCTCGACGCTCTCGAGGCGACCAGCGGCGCGATCGTCAACGTGCTCGCGATCTTGGCCCGCACGCCGAACGCGAACACGACGCCAACGTCTGCCTCGCGCATGGCCGGTCTCGCCCTCACCAAGGCAATGGCGAACGAGGTGGGCCCGCGCGGTATCCGCGTGAACGCGATCCTGATCGGACTCATTGAGTCGGGACAGTGGACGCGCCGCGCCGAGCAGGCTGGTGTGGGCGTGGACGAGTTCTACGCGACGATGGCCAAGGGCGTGACTATTCCCCTCGGGCGTGTCGGTCGCTCCCAGGAGTTCGCCGACCTCGCGGCGTTTCTGCTTTCACCGCGCGCGAGTTACGTCACCGGCGTCGGGGTGAGCATCGACGGCGGTCTCTCGCCCGTCATTTAGGTCGGTCTACGCGTTGCAAGAGTTGCCACGCGCCGTAAACTGCCATCAACTGGTTGGCGTGCTGGCGTCTTGGGCGCACCACAGTGTCCTTCTAATCCTGGTGGACGCCCCGCAACGCTGATCGAAAGTTGCCTTCATGACCAGACCCATCGAACGAGCCGACTACCGAGTGACCTTCGTGGTCCTGCTCCTCGGCGTGTCGGCGTTCGCGTTGCTCCAGTCGCTCGTGATCCCGGCGTTGCCCACGATTCAGGCGAGTCTGCACACGTCACAGAACACGGTGACCTGGGTGTTGACGGCCTACCTGCTGTCGGCTTCGATCTTCACGCCGATCATCGGACGCGTCGGTGACATGGTCGGCAAGGAGCGCATGCTCGTCGTGACCCTCTCGGGTCTCGCCGTGGGCACGCTCATCGCCGGGCTGTCCCATTCGATACTGATGCTGATTCTCGGGCGCGCCGTGCAGGGGATCGGCGGCGGCACGTTGCCGCTCTCGTTCGGCATCATCCGAGACGAATTCCCCGCCGACAAGGTCCCCGGCGGGGTCGGCATCATCGCCGCGATGATGGCGGTCGGCAGCGGTCTCGGTCTCGTCATCGCTGGTCCGATCGTCAGCAGCCTTGATTACCACTGGCTCTTCTGGATTCCGCTCGCGATCATCGCCATCGCGGCGACGTGCGCTCAGTTCTTCGTCCCTGAATCGCCGGTGCGAACCAAGGGTCGCGTCAGCTTCGCGGCGGCCGGACTGCTCTCGGGGTGGCTCGTCGCCCTGTTGCTCGGCGTCAGTGAGGGTCCGGTGTGGGGATGGGGATCGACGCGCGTCGTTGGTCTGATCGTGCTGTCGGTGGTCTTGATCGCAATCTGGATCCGCGTCGAGAGTCGTTCGGTACAGCCCCTCATCGACATGAAGATGATGCGCGTGCCGGCGGTGTGGACCAACAACCTGGTCGCGTTCCTGTTCGGCGTGGGGATGTACTCGATCTTCGCGTTCCTGCCCGAGTTCCTGCAGACGCCCAAGAGTGCCGGCTACGGCTTTGGCGCCAGCATCGTGCGCTCCGGATTCTTTCTCCTACCCCAGACGGTGATGATGTTCATTTTCGGTCTTCTGACCGGCCGCATCGCCAATCGGATCGGCTCGAAGTTGGCGGTCATCATCGGTTCGATCGTCTCGTGCGCCGGTTACACCATGCTGGCCTTCGCGCACGCGTACCAGTGGCAGATCTACGTCGTCGGCGCGCTCCTCGGTATGGGGATGGGCCTCGCCTTCTCGGCGATGTCCAACCTCATCGTCCAAGCCGTGCCCGCCGAACAGACGGGCGTGGCGAGTGGCATGAACGCCAATATCCGTACCATCGGCGGCGCCGTGGGAGCGGCGGTGATGTCGAGCATCGTCACCTCGACCCTGCTGCACGGCGGCCTGCCGGCCGAATCGGGTTACACCGACGGCTTCCTCTTCGTGGCGGTCGTGACGCTGTTCGCCGTCATCGCGGCGCTGTTCATTCCCTCCACGAGACCAGTGCCGGTCGGCGAGCATCACATGGCGCACGCGGAACTCGCGATGGTGCCGGGCGGCACGCTGACCGAGGGCTAGTCGCTCGAAGCGAACGAAGAAGACGTCCAACGAGGCGCGCCCGGTGCGGCTCCAGTACTTTGGAAAAATGCCCGAGTACGCAGCCTTCGCCCGTTTCTACGATTCGCTCAACGACGAACCCGAACCGCGGAGCCGCAAGATGCTCCGCTACATCGACCGCTACGCTCCCAACGCCACGTCGGTGCTGGAGCTCGGCTGCGGTACCGGCGCAATCCTGGCCGGACTCGGCTCAGGACTGACGCTCACGGGTATTGACCAGTCGCCCGAGATGTTGGCGATCGCGCGGCGCCGGTGTCCGAGGGCGACCCTCTACGAAGCCGACATCACGTCGTTCTCGTTGAGCGACCGCTTCGACGTCGTGTTGTGCGTCTTTGACACGTTGAACCACGTGCCGACGTTCGCCGGCTGGCGCGCCGTATTCGAACGGGTGAGTGAACACCTTCGACCCGGAGGACTCTTCGTCTTCGATCTCAATACGCTGGGTCGACTGCGCTCGTTGAGCGAGTCGCCTCCTTGGGTCCACCACTTCGACGCGAACACGTTGATCATGGACGTCGAATTCGACGGCGAGTCGCTTTCGGTGTGGGACGTCCAAGTCTTTGAGCACGTGAAGGACGATCAGTTTCGGCTTTGTCACGAACGAATCGTCGAGCTGGGTGTTCCGCTGGACATGGTGCGCGAGGCCCTCGAGGCCCGATTCGAGCTTCTCGAAGAGACCGACTCCGACGGAAACCGACCGGACGACGAATCGGTGCGCGCGTACTTCGCCTGCCGGCGGCGAGAGTGACCGAATCCTCTTGGCCAGCCGTTCTCCGGGTCGGCATGGACGAGCCAACGGTCTTCGATGCCTTTTTCCGCAACGTGGTGAGATTCTTCGCATCAAGAGACAGCGAATTACGGCTCGCAGCGCATGAAGTCCGAGATTTCCGGCGAACGGGTTCGCGCTTCCGAATTGAGCTTTCTTGGAGAATGGTCGACGACACGAAGTGATCCTCTAGATGTAAGATTGTAATTATGATTACAACAACCGAAAATGAACAACTGCTCTCCGAACTGACGGCGCTGTTGCCGGGCGACTGGTTCGTCGGAGCACCGACACTGATTGTGGATGACGAGGAAGTCCTCATTGTGGGTGCGCTCTCGGATCAGAGCCCCGGTGGCACTGATCCGCTGGCCTTTCGCGAGACGACTCGCAAGGAACGAATGAAGGTCGCCGACCGCTTTGAAGCTGTCGCGAAGCGCTCGGTCGCCTGGGCAGTGAGCACTGACGGTGCAGTGACGGTCTTTACCAGTCTCTCGATACCCGTGATGACGCGCCTGCGCATCACCGAACGCGAAGTGCTCGACACGTTGGTGGGCGCCGGTGTGGCGAAAAGTCGAAGCGACGCCGCGTCGTGGTGCGTGCGCTTCGTCGGCCAACGCGAAGCATCGTGGCTCTCGAACCTGCGCTCAACCTTGGAGGGCGTCTCGAAGGTTCGCGCCGAGGGACCCACGCTGTCCTGAACCGGGTCGACGTCGCCGCCTCGTCGTCGTGATTTCTTGGGCCCCTCGAAGGCCGACGCTGATTGGGGTACGGTGACACCCAATGCGCTTCGACGATTGGTTTCTGACGCCCGAGGAACGGGGAAATCCGTCCACCGAGATCGACCGACGTCGTGGCGGGCACGTCGGATGGACCGAGAACAACCACGTCGCCTTTCTGATCGACGGAGCAACGTACTTCACGCAGCTGGCGAAGGCGTTCGAGCCGCTCGAACGCGGCGACGAGGTCCGGTTCGCCGACTGGCGCAGTGACGGCGACGAGTGTCTGTTCCCCGGTGGTCCGACGGTGGGGGAACTCGTCGCGGAGGCCTGTCGAAAGGGCGTCGATGTACGAGGACTGTTGTGGCGTTCGCACAGCGATCGATTCGCCTTTAGCGCCAAGGAGAACCGACGATTCGCCAAGAAGATCTCGAAGGCGGGCGGTGAGGTGTTGCTCGATGAACGAGTGCGCCGCGGCGGATCCCATCACCAGAAGCTGTTCCTGATCCGGCGGCGTGGCGCTCCCGATCAGGACGTTGCGTTCGTGGGCGGCATCGACCTCAGTCACGGTCGACGCGACGACAATGAGCATCACGGCAATGAACAGGCGATCAAGTTGGACGAGCGATACGGGGCCCAGCCCGCGTGGCACGACGTCCAGCTCGAGGTCCGCGGGCCCGCGATCGGAGATCTCGAGACGACGTTTCACGAGCGTTGGGAGGATCCGACGCCGCTCAATCATTCGAGCCGCGCGCGGGCGTGGGTGTCGCGCACGCTGCGACGTGATCGCGTCGCTCTCGCACTGCCCGAGCCCCTCGCGGATCCGCCGCCCAGCGGAGGACACGCGGTACAGATACTTCGCTCATATCCCTCGCGACGACCCGCGTATCCGTTTGCGCCCGACGGGGAGCGCAGCGTGGCGCGCGGATTCGCCAAGGCCATCAAACGCGCCCGCTCGTTGATCTACCTCGAGGATCAGTACTTCTGGTCGATCGAGATAGCGAAACTGCTGGCGACCGAGCTACGTCGCCAACCGCAGTTGCAACTCGTCATGGTCGTGCCCCGTTTCCCCGATAAGGACGGCCGGGTCTCTGGTCCGCCCAGTCGATTCGCCCAGCAACGTGCCATCGACATCGTCCAAGCGGCCGGCGGCGATCGCGTGGGCATCTACGACGTGCACAACGACGCCGGCGCTCCGATCTACGTGCACGCCAAGGTGTGCGTCATCGATGACGTGTGGGCGACGGTCGGCTCGGACAATCTCAATCGCCGCTCGTGGACGCACGACTCGGAGCTGTCGTGCGCGATCATCGACAGCCAGATCGATCAGCGCGCGCCGCGTGACCCGGGCGGGCTCGGCGACCAGAGTCGGACGTTCGCGCGCGATCTGCGCGTGGCGTTGTGGGCCGAACACCTTGGACGCGCCGCGGACGACCCCGAGCTGCTCGAATGCGCCGGCGCGACCGACCTCTGGCGGCGGTGCTCGGCGAGCGCGACGTCGCCAGCGTCGGTGGACACCGAAAGCGGTCGACGGGTGTCGCGGATTCGTCCCCACGTCATCGAGCCGGTGAGTCGAGGGAATCGGTGGTGGGCGCCAACGGTCTATCGACTGGTGTTCGACCCCGACGGGCGACCTCTCAAACTTCGCCTGCGTCGTCGCTACTGAGGTCGCCCGACGGGGCAGCGAAGCAACGCGCGAGCGCGGCCGTAGGCTACTCAGTGCACCACGCGCGAGAGATCC
>DAIOEY010000085.1:0-8075 GCA_036745995.1 Acidimicrobiales bacterium
GTGAAACGGAGCGCTCCAGGTTACGTCGTGATCGCTTCGGCTTCGTGTTCCAGTTCGGCCAGCTCGTGCCGGAGCTGACCGCCGAGGAGAACGTCGCGCTGCCGCTGTTGCTCGGTGGCGCGCACCGTGAAGAGGCCCTCCGTGAAGCGCGGAGCTGGTTCGAACGCCTCGACCTCGAAGGGATGGAACGCCACCGAACCAGCGAGATGTCGGGCGGCCAGTCGCAGCGCGTCGCGCTGGCGCGCGGTCTCGTTACCCATCCCGAGGTCCTCTTTGCTGACGAACCGACGGGGTCTCTCGACTCGTTGAACGGGGAGCTCGTCATGGATCTGTTAATCCGCGCCGCGCGTGACCAAGGATCGACGGTGATACTGGTCACACACGAGCCCAGAGTCGCCGCCTACGCCGATCGCGAGGTCATCGTGCGCGACGGCAAGGTCACCTCGGCTGAGTGTGCTCTACGGTGATCCGCCTCGGTCTTCGCTTGACGCTTGGAAGCGGACGTGAAGCTGCGCTGCGCGTCCTCGTTACCGCATCAGCGGTTGCCTTAGGCGTCGGCCTGCTGCTGGCCTGCCTAGCCGGAGTCAACGGGCTACACGCCCAGACCGACCGTGGTGCGTGGCTCGACACCCCGGCGCAGGCGTCACGTCCGACTTCCATATCAAACGGGCTGTGGTGGCTGTCGAGCACTGACCAGTTTGGAAACCAAGCGATCGACCGGATCGACGTGGCCGGGACCGGACCGAACGCTCCGGTCCCGCCGGGGCTTCCCCACCTGCCGGGACCGGGTGACTACTACGCGTCGCCCGCCCTGACGACGCTCCTTAAGTCCGTACCGGCCAATGAGCTGCGCGACCGTTATCCGGGGCACCAGATCGGGACCATCGGCGCAGCGGCGCTCCCCTCACCCAACTCGCTGATCATCGTCGTCGGCCATAGCGCTCGCGAACTCTCGCAGGCACCAGGTGCGGTTGAAGTTCGAGCGATCCAACGCACACCGGCTAGCTGCTACACCTGCCAGAACGCCACGGGAAGCGGACCCGTTCTGCAGTTCATTCTCGTCGGTGGAGCCGTCGCACTCTTGCTGCCAGTGTTGATCCTGATCGCGACTGCGAGTCGGCTGTCGGCCGCGCGGCGCGAGCAGCGCTTCGCCGCGATGCGCCTCGTCGGCGCCACGCCGCGTCAGATTTCTGTGGTTTCCGCCGTGGAGGCAGCGGTCGCTGCGGTCGCGGGCGTTGCGGTCGGCTTCGCACTCTTCTTCGTCTTCCGACCGCTGCTCTATCATGTGTCATTCACTGGCGCGCCTTTCGCCCAAGGCGACTTCTCGCTACATTGGATCGACATCTTGCTCACCGTGATTGGTGTTCCTGTCGCTGCCGTCGTGTCCGCGCGCCTCGCGCTTCGCAAAGTCCAGATATCGCCTCTTGGCGTGAGCCGCCGGACTTCGTCGCGCTCTCCGCGGATCGTAAGGATCATTCCACTGCTCCTCGGAATCGCCGAACTCGCGTACTTTGACTCCGCTGGCAAACCGGGTGCCGTTGGAGGCCAGCTTCTTGAGCTACTCGTGGGCTTCGTACTCCTTATCGTGGGGCTGGTTCTCGCTGGACCCTGGTTCACGACCGCGGGTTCTCGACTCTTGGTGAAGCGGGCTAATGGCCCCGCCACGCTCATTGCTGGCCGCCGGCTCCTCGACAATCCGAAGGCAGCATTCCGGTTCATCAGCGGGCTCGTGATCGCCCTTTTCATCACGAGCGCCGTGATCGGGGCGCTCAGCTCAATCGCGGCCCTCGACACCTCCGGCGGAGGAGGCGTGGGAAGAGACACCCTCGCCGACCCGTTCTGCAGCTTCTCGACGACCAATTGCCCCGCTTCCGCCCAAGTTCCTTCCGTCCCAGGCCAGGTGCTTGCCGAAATCCTCACGACGCCCGGAGTGCGCGCCGTCACGGTGGTTCACCAGAGCCCAATATTCCGCTACGCAAACTCGTTCGGGGTCGTCGCGTGCGACCAGCTGGCGAAGACGCCCGCGATCGGCAAGTGCGCTCCGGGAGAAACGGTGGCGAGTATCGGCTACTTCCTTTCGAACGTCCTCGGACACAACTCGCATGCGTCGACGACTGTCTGGCCGTCAGCGCACCTGTCAGTGGCGAAGGCTGCGCATCTTCCAGTCGACGCAGTCGTCGTCGCTACCGACGGGTCGGCGGGCTCGATGGAACGGGCACGAACCACACTCGAAAGAGCTTTTGGTGTCCAGGGCGGAGGGGTCGCAGTCGACGCACTCGATCCGTCGACCGCGCGCCTCCTCGCAATGATCCAGGACATGACCGACGTGATCATCGTGGCGAGCCTCATCATCGCCGCCTGCAGTCTCGCGGTGAGCATCGCCGCGGGGTTGGGCGAGCGGAAGCGCCCGTTCAGCCTGCTGAGACTCACCGGTGTCCCCAAAGCGCTCTTGCATCGTGTCGTCGCGCTGGAGAGTGCGCTACCACTCCTTCTTGTCGCCGCGGTGTCGATCGCGGTCGGCCTCGTGTCGTCTGCTCTCTACCTCCGCGGCTGGAGAGTGCGCTACCACTCCTTCTTGTCGCCGCGGTGTCGATCGCGGTCGGCCTCGTGTCGTCTGCTCTCTACCTCCGCTCCCAGGTCGGCATCGCGTTTCGAATCCCGGGAATCGCGTATTGGGCAACCGTTCTCGGCGGACTCGCGGCGTCGCTCGCAATCATCGCTTCGACGTTCCCGCTCCTCGATCGGATCACCGGGCCCGATGTTGCGAGAAACGAATGAGGGTTGCATCCTTGGACTTTCGTTGCCGCTTTCAAACCTGATCTTGACGATGTTAAACGTTGTGATATTCACTACACCCGTGGACCTTAACGGACAGCTTTCAAACCCAAGAACGCCGCTGACCACGCCATTTTGGGACCTTCTACCCTAGGCACGAGATACCTTTGGCCCGTTACCTTGGGCGCAACAGTTTCGTCCGTGGCCGGTTTGACCGGTGTCGAGGGAGCGCATGCACGACATTGAGCTTCTCTCGCCCATGGGACGTCGACTTTGTGCCGGTTGGCCTTCGCCGGGAAAGACGTGATCTTCAAGGCCCCGTCGGAGCCGGCACTCCCGAAAGCACGCGCCGACGGCTCGGGGGCTGTCGCCGTCGAAATCGGCCCGCGGCGATTTCTCGTGTTGGCCGTACTGTGTCTGACATTGCTCATCACAAATCTCGACGGCACAATCCTCAACGTTGCCCTGCCCACGATCGTGAAGACTTTGCACGCGACATCGAGCCAGCTCCAATGGATCGTGGACTCCTACACAATGGTTTTCGCAGGGCTGCTCCTGATCTCGGGTTCCCTCGGCGACCAGCTGGGGCGCAAGTGGGTCTTCATCGGTGGGCTGACGATCTTCGCAGTCGGCTCAGTCACATCAGCCTTTTCGAGGAGTCCCGACCAGTTGATCGCGGCGAGGGCCTTCATGGGCATCGGGGCCGCGGCGATCATGCCCTCGACACTCTCGATCCTGACTAATGTCTTCACCGAGCCGGTCGACCGAGCTCGGGCCATTGGCCTGTGGTCGGGCACGAGCGGACTGGGGCTAGCGATCGGCCCGGTTGTGGGTGGGTGGCTACTCACCCACTACTGGTGGGGCTCGGTGTTCTTGATCAACGTGCCCATCGCCGCTGCGGCTTGCGTGGCCGCGCTCGTGATCGTGCCCAACTCGCTCAATGCGAACGCCAAACGGCCCGACATCGTCGGTGCAGGATGCTCGCTCGTGGGCGTCGCTCTGTTGCTGTGGGGGATCATCGAGGCTCCCGTTTGGGGCTGGGCCTCCCCAACGATCATCGCGGCGATCGCGGGCGCCGTGGTGATCACCTTCACCTTCGTTATGTGGGAGCGACACACGACACATCCGCTCCTCGAGCTCTCGTTCTTCGATTCAAGACGATTCTCGGTGGCCATGGCGGGTCTTGGTCTGGTCCTGTTCGCCCTGTCGGGCGCGCTCTTCCTGCTCACCCAATACCTCCAGTTCTGCCTCGGCTACACGGCCCTGCAGACCGGGCTGCGCATCGCTCCGATCGCCGCCGTGCTACTCGTGGTGGCGTCACTTTCGAGCTTCGCGGTGCGCGTCGTCGGGACCAAGGTCGTGGTCTTTTGCGGCATGGCCCTGATCACACTTGGCTTGGCCATGCTTTCGGCCGTCACGATCCATTCCACATACGCAAACGTGCTGCCGGCCTTCTTCCTGCTCGGCATCGGCACGGGGCTCGCGATCGCCCCGTGTACCGAGTCGGTCATGGGTTCCGTGCCGATAGAGCTTGCTGGAGTCGGCTCGGCGACCAACAGCACCGCGTTGCAAATCGGCAGCGCGCTCGGGGTCGCCGTGCTCGGGAGCCTGCTCAGCACGCGCTATCAGGTCGACATGCGCCTGTTACTCCGCCACGTCGCGGTTCCCGCGTCGGTCGTTCGCACGACCGTGGGCTCGCTCGGCGGTGCCCTCGGGCTCGCCCATCACGTGGGCGGAGTGCTCGGAGCCCAACTCGCTGCCTCGGCACGCCGGTCGTTCATTAACGGGATGGTCTTTGCCGTCTCGGTGGGCGCGGTGATCGCCGCAGTCGCTTCGGCCGCGGTCGCGATCTTTCTGCCCGCCCGGGCCCCAGAAAACGGAAGAAAACAATGACGGAACTCAAGCGCAAGGGCGAGCGCAGTGTTGAACCTATGCGACTGATTCGGGTGCTCTCCGTGCGAACGCTCATAACGACGTACTGCCTGATCGTGCTGGGCAGCACCGTGCGGGTGACCAACTCAGGAATGGGCTGCAAGGACTGGCCGCTCTGCTCGAACTAGGTCGGCCCCCTCTCGACCTTTCACCCTCTGATGGAGCAGTCGCACCGCTACCTCACCTCACTCGACACCGTGCTCATCATCGCGCTCGCCGTGGCAACGTGGCGCGCGGGCCGGTTGGCTCACCACGTATTCGTTCCGGCGCTGGTGTTGGTGGGCGTCATCGTGGTCCAGATCGTGCTCGGGGCCATCACGGTAATATCCAACAACGCCCCCGTCACCGTGGCACAGCATCTGGTGGTCGCGACGTTCTTCCTAAGCATCGTGACGGTGACCGCCGTCGCGGCGTTCGTCTCGCCGGAGCGCTCGTAGTCGCTGACGCACGGGCCCGGACGGCTCGCCTGGTCGGCCGTGGTCGCGCTCTACCTGGTCTTCATCTCCGGCTCGATCGTGGTGAACGGCGGAGCCCAGTCGGCGTGCACGTCGTAGCCGGCCTGCATTTCGAGCCCGGCCGCGATGGGCCACGTGACCCTGCAGCTGGCACACCGCTCGATGGTTTTCATCGGCTCCGTCCTCGTTGTGGCCTTCGTCGTTGGCCTGGTACGCCACAAGGCCACCGATGCCGTCGAGCGCAACCTAGCGTACGCCACGCTGGTGTTGTTCGCGCTGCAGGTCGTCGCCGGGGCGCTCACCGCACTGGATGGCGGTCGCGCCGGAATCGCCGACGTGCACCTCGCCGTAGGCAGCGCCTTGTGGTGCTATGTTGTCGCAGTCTTCGCCATGGTCGCTCGGGCGCGTCCGTTCGCACCAGAGTCGGGCCCCCAGCACTCACCCCTTGAGTCCGGTCACATTCAACCGTCGAACTCGAGCCAATCACTCCACTCATAGTGATTGGCTCGAAGGGGCGGCATTCACACTTCTTGCACCTGTTCCAATGGCCACCGTCGATCATCTCGCCACCACATAGCAACGCGACATCGACGCGCTCAGAAGTCACACTCTTCAACGTGCCCGCCGCACATTTATCTCTATGGTCGAGCAACATTCAGAACGTTGCTGTTTCGCTTAGAACATCTCGCCGCAACGGCAAGTGGCCCTGACAGGACAAGCCTCGAACCAATTGGTCCGATGAGGACTGTTGCATTTCTGTCAACTATCCGTGGGCCGTACAGGACTTGAACCTGTGACCCCTTGCGTGTCATGCAAGTGCGCTACCAGACTGCGCCAACGGCCCCTAAGGGTGCAACCTTACCACCCGAGCACTTTGTCCAATACCCGCTATTCACGTGATTAACGGGTCTGTACGGTGACGTCAAGCTCGGTCTCGGCCACCAAGAGATCCAACGCCATCTGACCCGAATTGTTGCGGATCACCTGCTCGATGAAGACCTCAACCGTCGCGCGCGCGTCGCCGAGTGCGTTGTGTTTTCCCGGCGTGACACCGTAGGTCCGACAGAGAAAGTCGAGGCCCCGTCGAGGTCGTAGTTCTCGGCTGGGCTCAATCACGAGATCGTGCTCGATGATGTCGATCACGCGCAGCAGGGAGATGTCAAACTCCTCATCGTCGAGTGATTTCCCGAGCACCGACTGGGCACTTCGTCGCAACATCTCGAGATCAAAACGAACGACGTTGGCGCCAACGAAATACGCGCCGAGATTGTGATACTCGCGCAAGAAGGTCAAAGCGCGCACGAGTCCAGCCTTCACCGTGAGGACGACGTCCGTCGAGCGTTTGGCCTCGATATCCTCCACCGAGAAACCATGGACCTTGCGCGCCGCGGGTGCGATCGGTCGGTCGGGAACGACGTAGAAATGCTCCTCACGCACGAGGTGTCCGAACCGGTAGACGCAAAAACCGTAGGAAATGGCTCTTTCTGAGGTGACATCGAGCCCGGTCGTTTCGGTGTCGAAGCCCACGATGAGCTCCGGCACCTGAAGTATGGGTTTCGCCACGTCTCTACCTTTGCAGTTTTGTGTGACATGCTCAGTGCGTCGGCATCAAAGATACCCCATCACGTCAACTGGGGTACGCGTCAACCAACGGTTCGCTCGAGCTGCGAGGAGGATCTGACCATGCAAGACCCGTTCAATCTCGAACGCTTCGTCGAGGCGCAGAACCGCTCGGGCGGCTACGACCGAGCGCTGGAGGAACTCCAGCACGGCCGCAAGTACTCGCACTGGATCTGGTGGATCTTCCCCCAATTCGCCGGACTCGGTATCAGTTCCATGTCGCGGGAGTACTCGATCTACTCGCTCGAAGAGGCCCGAGCGTATCTCAACCATCCGGTCCTGGGACCGCGCCTACGCGAGGTCACGGAGATCATGATCGGCCACGCGGGGACGAAGGCCAGCGCGATCCTCGCCTCGGATGACGTCAAGTTCCGCTCGTGCATGACCCTCTTCATGCGAGCGGCCCCCGACGAGCAGCTCTTTCGAAAGGCCATCGATCTGTTCTTCCAGGCGGTCCCGGATCCGATGACCGACCACCTCCTCACGACGCACTCCTAAACACCAATCCGCTACACGCCGAACTGCCCCTTGCGGTCTGGCCGGGGTACGTAGAGAGCGCCCGTGCCGGGTCCGTTCGTTTTGACGAACCACACACGGTGCGCAAGAGTGAGTCCATGACTAAGAAAGTGGTCCTCGTTACGGGCGCGTCGGCGGGCATCGGACAATCGTGCGCGGAGCAGTTACAACAGAGCGGCTGGACCGTGATCGGGGCGAGTCGACGCGGCACGTCGAGCGGCACCTGGCAGGGAATGTCAATGGACGTGGATGATGACCAATCGGTCGCCCAGTGCGTCAACGACGTCCTCTCCGAGCACGGCCGGATCGACGCCCTCGTCACGTGTGCCGGTTGGGGCGTCGCGGGTGCCGCGGAACACACGTCAATCAGCGACGCGAAGGCGCAGCTGGAGACGAACTTCTGGGGAACGGTGCGCTGCGTCCACGCCCTGCTGCCCATAATGCGACGCCAGGCGGGCGGTCGAATCGTGATGATCGGATCGATCGGGGGTGTCATTGGACTGCCGTACCAGTCGTTCTACAGCGCCAGCAAGTTTGCCCTCGAGGGCTACGCCGAGGCACTCGCCTACGAGGTCGGCCCCTTCGACGTTCAGGTCACGCTCGTCGAGCCCGGCAACTTCAAGACCGATTTCACGCAGCGTCGACGCATGGTGTCCGCCCCCCTCGACGACCCCTACGCCAAGGCGCGCGACCGGGCGATCTCGAAGATGGAACACGACGAAATGAACGGCGCTGATCCGAAGGACGTCGCCGAGACGGTCGAGAGAGTGCTTGGTG
>DAIOEY010000086.1:0-4577 GCA_036745995.1 Acidimicrobiales bacterium
GACGCCGCCTCGATGAAAGACGATCACGTCAACCGGTCCACCCGAGCCCATGGCTTTTCCGATCGTGAGCTCGGCACCCGCCCCGAGACCAGTCGGATGCGTGAGGGACGTGACCGCGACGCCACCCGAACCGCCCAAGAAGCTACTGACGCCCAGGTACACGGTGATCGAGCCCACGACCTGGCTGCAGGCCCTGTAGGTCGGCGTCGACGTCGACACCTTGACCTCGCCGACGTTGACGTGGTGGCCCCGTGCGATGGTGTTCTGCGCGCGTGCCGCCGAGCACGGAACAGGGATTGGGCAGCGCGGCGGCTGCGGCCGCGCTGGCGGCCAACGCGCCTGAACCGATCACGGCGATGGACCCGCTCGCCAGCGTCAGCGCGCTGACCACGCGTGTTCGACGAGACAGGTCACCCACGAGGGACTCCTTCACGAACGGTGAGAATCGGCACGATTGTACCAAGGGGCAACGTCGACCGTCTCGGAAGATTCCTTCCTCGCCACGACGCCGCCGTGCCCCGAGTCGGGCGTCGGCGGCGCGTCAGGGAGGAACGCTACATGGCGAGCTCGTCGAGCCGGCTCTGCAGAAAGGCCCGCTCGACGTCATTGTCACAGAGCATCAGTGCCTCTCGGTACGCCGCGACTGCTTCGTCGTGACGTCCCAGACGACGAAGGAAGTCGGCGCGCGCGCTGGCGAGATAGTTGTAACCCGTGAGCACGGGATCGAGGGCGATGTCGTCCAGCGCGTCAAGTCCGCGCTGGGGCCCGTCGGCGAAGCCAATCGCTGCCGCGCGGTTGAGCGCCACCACCGGTGACGGCCACACGACCACGAGCAGGTCGTAGAGTCCAACGATCTCTTGCCAGTCCGTCGCCTCCCACGTCGGCGCCTGGGCGTGCAGCGCCGCGATGGCGGCCATGAGAGCGAATCGACCGGCCGGTCGTCGGCTCAGCGCCTCTCGCACGAGGGCAACGCCCTCATCAATGGCGGCACGATCCCACTGGCCCCGGTCCTGCTCTGACAAGAGCAGTAACGCGCCGTCCCCGCTCGTACGGGTTCGTTGACGAGCATCGGTGAGCAGGATCAACGCCAAGAGACCGGCGACGCCCGCCTCGTCGGGCAGCAGGGTCCGCAACATCCTGGCCAGCTCGAGCGCCCGGTCCACGAGATCGCGACGCATGAGGTCTGCACCCGAAGGTGCCGTGTGGCCGGTCGTAAAGACGAGGTGGATCACGGATAGTACGGCGTCAACGCGCGAAGGAAGATCCTCGGCGGTCGGCACCCGGTACGGGATGTGCGACGTAGTGATCTTCTTCTTCGCGCGCGTGATGCGCGCCGCCATCGTGGCCTCGCCGACGAGAAACGCCCGAGCAACCTCGGACGTCGTCAGTCCGCAGAGAAGGCGCAAGGTGAGGGCCACCTGCGTCTCGAACGACAGCGAGGGGTGACAGCACGTGAAGATGAGACGGAGGCGATCATCGGCAATGAGCGGAGCGTCCCCGTCAGGGAGTGTCGAGTTCTGGTCGGATTCGATGAACATGGGGATCAGTCGTTCGTGGGTTGTCCGGCGCCGCAGAAGGTCGATCGCTCGTCGACGAGCGACGGTGGTGAGCCAGGCGCCGCAATTCGCGGGAATTCCCGTCGTCGCCCACGTCGTCAGGGCGCGGGAAAACGCGTCCTGGACGCACTCCTCGCCTTCGTCGATGTCGCCGGTGACCCGAATGGTCGCCGCGAGTACGTACGCCCATTGGGTTCGGTAGGCGTCCGCGACCGCAGCCTCGACGTCCCCCGAACCCATCCGGAACGTCAGTCGAAGACTCTGATCGGACGAATCTCGACGCCACCGTCGATCGACGGTATCTGACCGGCGATGGCGATCGCCTCGTCGAGGTCGGCCGCTTCGATCACGTAGTAGCCACCGAGGGCTTCCTTGGTCTCAACGAACGGTCCGTCCGAGACGTGCAGTTCGCCGGCCGCGTCTCGTCGCAGTGACGTCGCGCTCATCGTCGGCTGAAGAGCGTTGCCCCCTCGAAGCGCCGCGCCGTTCTTTTCGCCAAAGGTCGCGTGGCCGGTCATCATCTTGTTGAACGCCGCTTCGCCGGCGTTCTCCATAACCGTTTCGTTGTCGTAGATAAGTACGAGGAATTCAGACATGTACTGTCTCCCTTCTATGAGGCCCGCATTTCGGGCTTCATGGATATCGACGAATGAGGATGACCGAAATCGACAATCTCATCATTATTCACCATTTCCTTTCTGGGGCGTCGAGAAATCCAGTCAATCGCCATCCGTCCGTCCGGCGTTACGCCGGCATGGCCCCGCGACCGGCGCCGTTGCTGACTCGAGCGGCGAGTTGATAGCGAGCGCCGTCGACCGGCGTTCCGTGCGAACGAGTCGTGGTGTACGTTGAAACACAACGGCACACGCCTGAAGAGAGGGCGCGATGGACAGTTTCACAAGTCAACCAAGTGAAGTTCCGGTTTCCTCAGAATTCATTTCGGACGAAGAACTCGCCTCACTCGCGTTGGCCGCCGATCCGCACGCTCCATTGGAACCCGACGCCCGACCGTGGAACGCCAGCGCCGTGTATCAATCGTCCGGTTTGCCCGAGTGGTACATGCCGAGCGCGATCGCGATCGGGCGCGGGCGCGGCACCCGGATCGTCGTCGTGTCCATCATCGTGGGATTCCTGGTCATCAACGCATTCGGACTTTGCATCACGTCGGGCTTCCTCTCGTTCGCCTGAGAATTCCGCGACCACCCGGTCACGCAAGCCAAGCGACCTGCCCAACGGTCGACCCGTCCCCTTTCGCGTCGTGGTGGTCGATTCCGGCACCGAAAGGCCGGCCCGGCCCACGACGAACCCTCACCCTGTCCTTTTTCGAAGGGGGCGCAACTCGTCTCCTCGCGTAGTGAAAATGGTTCAGGAGCCGACATGGTCTCCTCACTGCGTCGGACGGTACATTGTGCAGCACGACGACAAGTTGCGTCAGTCGTACCGGTGAACAGGTCGACGAAGGCCTTTCCTACAAAAGGGGAACCAGTGGCCAAAGCACACGCTCATGACGACGCCGACCAGAGCGTTTCCGACGCGATGTTGTCGAATCGTCCGGTCTGGGGTCCGTTCATCAGTGGGTCCTTTGTCGAAACGTTGGAAACCGATACGTTCGAGGTCCTCGAGGCGTCGTCGGGGATGGCGCTCGCACGAGTGGTCAACGCCGACGATCAGACCGTGGACCTCGCCGTGAGCGACGCGCGAAGGGCCTACGACGAGGTCTGGCGGAGCCTTTCGCCCAAGGAACGAGGCGCGTTGATGCGTGAAGTCGCCGTACGCATTCGAGAGCACGCGGACGAGTTGGCTGAGTTGTGCGCGCGCGAAGTCGGCAAACCAAAGCGCGACGCGCTGAGAGTCGACATGGTCTCGTGCCACTCGAGCTTCGATTACTACGCCGGCATCGCCGACACCGTCCACGGAGAGATACTCGACCAGGGAGCGATTGAGGCGCGCGTGGTGTACGAACCCTACGGTGTCGTCGCCGCGATCCTGCCCTTCAACTGGCCGCCGATCCATTTCTCGAAGAAGTGCGCGCCCGCGCTCGCGGTTGGCAACACCGTCGTCATCAAGCCCGGCGAACAGGCACCACTCACCGTCCTGCGACTCGTGGAGATCGCCAACGAGGTGCTGCCACCTGGTGTCATCAACGCCGTGAGCGGCATGTCGGCGGGCGCCACCCTGGTCGGTCACCCTCGCGTCGAGCGCATCTCGTTCACCGGCTCCACCGCGACCGGGCGCAAGGTGATGGAAGGCGCCGCGAGGAACCTCACGTACGCCACGTTGGAGTTGGGCGGCAAGAACGCCCTCCTGGTCCTCGACGACGCCGACGTCGACGACGCCGTCGCCATTGCCATCGAGGGCATGTTCTACAACCAGGGCGAAGCCTGCACGTCCACGTCGCGAATTCTCGTGCACTCGTCGCTCTACGACGAATTCGCTCTCCGGTTCGTCGAGAAGGCGGCCTCGCTGAGGGTCGGGCACCCACTGGCCGCCGCGACGGACATCGGACCGATGGTCGATGAGAAGCTACTGCAACGCGTCGAGCACTTCGTACAGCTCGGTGTCGACGAAGGAGCCCGTCTGCTCTTCAAGGGGAACGTACCCGACGACCCCGCTCTCGCCCACGGGTTCTACGTGGCCCCACACGTCTTCGGCGACGTGACGCCGGCGATGGCCATTGCGCGCGAGGAGATCTTCGGACCGGTCGCCTGCCTCATGCGTTTTGACAACGACGATCAGGCCGTCGACATCGCCAACGACACCGACTACGGACTGACCGCGGCTATCTGCACCGCCAACGAGGCGCGGGCCTCGCGTTTGGCAGACCGTCTCGAAGTGGGCATGGTGTTCGTGAACAACTACACCAGGCGCAACTTCATCGGATCGCCGTTCGGAGGGGTGAAAGGCAGTGGCTACGGCCGCGAGTACGGACCCGAGACGCTGCACGAGTTCGTACGGGCGAAGAATGTTCGCTTTCCCTCTGGTCGCGGCGTCATCGCCGGCTGGCCGCCGAGGAGTTAGCGG
>DAIOEY010000086.1:4677-7926 GCA_036745995.1 Acidimicrobiales bacterium
CGCCCACCTACAACGCGAACTGTTCGTCCGTCATCACGTCCTACTTCGCTGGATTCGCGATCGCCTTGCTGGGCTCCCTCGTCTTCGTGTTCGCCGTGGCGGTCATGAAACGACGTCAGCGGCGGTCGTAGGAGCCACTCGTTTCTGGCCGCGACGGACTACTCGTCGAACGACGTGATGGAATCATTGAACTCGTCAAAGGCGAGCTTGACGCTCTCACGATCGAGGCCGTGCGAGAGCAAAAGGCTCAACAGGACGCGCGCCTTCGGACCATCGAGGAATCCTGCGGAGATCAGGCCGTGCGACAGCATGTCGCGTTCGGATCCCGCAAAGCCATAGGTCTCACGAAGCACTTCGCCCCCTCCAGTGCGCGAGGCGAGGACGACGGGAAGGCGTTCGGCCAACGCCGAGAGGACGGGCATCACGGTCGCGGGAACGTGTCCGCCACCGAATGCTTCGAGGACCAGACCTTCGTACCCGAGGCCTTCGACGGTGGTGATCAACCTCCCGTCGTCGCCGATCACTGAAGTGAGCAGAGCGACCGGCGCAATCGCGCCGCCCACGCCACGCAGGCCGGCTCGCAACCTCGACACGCGGAACACGATTCGTGCACGCCCTTCATTGATCCATCCGATCGGCCCGGCACTGGGCGATTGAAACGTGGACGGATTCGTCGAGTGGGTCTTGCGAACGAAGCGCGCGGCATGAATCTCGTCATTCGTCACCACGAGGGTGCCCAGACCGGCCGCCTCGCTCGAGGCCGCCACCTGCACGGCGGCGAGGACGTTCGCCGGACCGTCAGCGCCGGCGACCGTCGGATTGCGCATCGCCCCGGTGACGACGACCGCACGGCGGTCGCGAACCAGCAAGTCGAGCGCGAAGGACGTCTCTTCCATGGTGTCCGTACCCTGGACGACGACGACGCCCGTCGTCCCGGCGGCGAAGTATTCGTCGATGACCTCAGCCAATTCCCTCAGATCGCTCAGGCTGAGGTCGCCCGACGGGACCTGTCGAAACGCCACCGCACGAACCTCGGCGAACCGTTCCAACTCGGGCACCGTCGCGACGATGTCCGCGGCGCTCAGTTGCGGCCGTACGCCCGACGTGTCCTCGCCTGCACTCGCATTCGTGGACGCGATCGTGCCGCCGAGCGAGATGATGACCACTTTGGGATTAGTGCGCGGTGACGACACTTCTTCACTTCCTCTTCATGATGGCGCGAAACCCAAGGATAGGGTGTTCCCCCGACGAGGGCGTGAGTCGAGTCGGTGAGATCGTCGTTACGTTTGGTGAGAACGCGACGTGCGCACTTCGACGTGAACCCCCTTCGCCGATCGATGGACGTCGCGGCGAACGTCGAGCGAGGGTGGATTGGTAGCGAATTGGGCGCGACTTCCCTTTGTAGAATTCACCAATGGTCGCTGCCTCACTTCCCTTGGGATGGCGCCTGGTCATCTTCTGCGTCGCCGGAATCGCCGCAGGAATATCGAATGGAATCGCTGGTGGGGGCACCTTTCTCAGCTTTCCCACGTTGCTCGCCATGGGCATCCCGACCTTGACCGCCAACGTCTCGTCGACCGTCGGCGTCTTGCCCAGTGCGCTCGGAGGGATTCGAGGTTTCCGCAGCGAACTCTCGGCGCACAAACAGCTGGTCCGATCGCTCGTGCCGACGTGTTTCATCGGCGCGATGGTCGGCACCGGACTGCTGCTACTCGGTTCGACGCAAACGTTTCGCAACGTCGTGCCGTGGCTCATCGGCTCGGCGACGCTGCTCTTCGCGCTGGCGCCACGCATCACGAAGCGACTCGCGAAGATCGAGCGTGAACATGAGGACGCCGCCGAGCCGGTGCGACGACGCACGCTCTTCATCGGCGTCTTTCTCGCGGCGGTCTACGGCGGCTACTTCGGCGCGGGGTTGGGCATTGTCCTGCTCGCGGTGATGGCGCTCACGTTGCCCTACGAGATCTACGTCCTCCAGGGACTGCGCAGTGCACTGTCAATGCTGATCAACGCCATGGCCGCGCTGGTGTTCATCATTCGCGGCCATCTCGCGATGGACGCGGTCTACATGCTGCTCATCGGCACGCTCATCGGAGGGTGGCTCGGCACCTTGCTCATCCGGCGCGTTTCGCCCACGGCGGTTCGTGGGCTCGTGATCGTCGTAGGCGTCGCGACGACGATCAAACTGGCAATAGGTAGTTGATCATCGCCGTCGAAGTGCGAAACACGAAATTCCGGTTTGACCCGCCCACCGAACTGCGCACGCGGCGCGGTCGCTCGACCTGGTCAGTACGGCAGTTGCAGCCGCTCGATGACGTCGTCGACGACACCACTCGTCGAGGCGTCACCACCGAGGTCGAACGTGCGCACGCCTTCGTTCGCACCCTGCAGCGTCGCCGCGCGCAAGCGAGCACCCGCCTCGCCAAAGCGTGGCTCGTCGAGTCGAGCGGCGGCCTGGTCCAGCAGTGCCGCGTCCGCCAACAGCATCGCCATCGGGTTGGCGACGTTCTTTCCCTCGAGTGAGGGCGCCGTACCGTGCGGCGCTTCGGCCATCGCGACGATCGGGTGGAAGTTCTCGTCCAGTGACAACAGCACCGATTCGGATCCGGCGATCGATCCGAACATCGCGAGCACCAGGTCGCTCAGGCAGTCGCCGTCGCGATTGAGCGCCGGGATAACGAGCGTATGGTCGTGCACGTCGGTCAAGAGTCCCGCGTACGCGGCGTCGATCAACGTCGGACGGTACGCGACCTTCGGATAGCGCTGCGACGCGGCGTCCATCTCTTCTTTGAGCATTCCCTCGTACACCGGAGAGACGGTCCACTTCGGTCCCCCGTAGACGACACCGTCGGCCTGCTGGGCGGTCCGGAACGCGTACTCGGCGACGAAGCGACAGACCGAACGTTCGATCCGTTCGGTGCGCCACGCAATCTCTCCGAAGCCGCCCGCCTCGCCCTCGCGCCCTTCGGCCGCGCCGTACGCGTCGCCGACGGCCATGCGGATGACGATGATTGGGTTGTTCGCCGCGACCGGCGGCGACACGCCGGGGATACGCCGACCGGTGCGCACGATCACCGATCCGCCGATGCCTTCGCGCAGAATTCGGTTCGGTGAACCCACGCCGCCGATCTCGGGAGGGGTGACCGTTGCGGCCTTCAGTCCGAGGCCGACCTCGACCATCGCGGCGGCGGCCTCGCGGACCACGTCGTTGTTCGTGGCGCGCCGTCGTTCGAGCGAGAGGTCGTAGTG
>DAIOEY010000087.1:0-7780 GCA_036745995.1 Acidimicrobiales bacterium
CCGAGCTAGCGCAGCCTTGCGCCAATGTCGAGAGCGTAGGCTAGGCGCAGTATGGAGCCCGTCAGCGACCCCCGAATTTACTCAAATAGGTACCAAGTAACCCATCTCATTGCCCGCGGCGGGATGGCGATGGTCTACCGGGCCCAGGACCTCCTGCTGAATCGGGCCGTCGCACTCAAGATCCTCTACCCCGAACTGAGTGCCGACCCGCTCTTCGTGGAGCGATTCCGCCGTGAAGCACAGGCCGCCGCAAATCTTTCGCACCCCAACATCGTCCCGGTCTTTGACTGGGGTGAGGATGAGGGCACGTACTTCATCGTCATGGAGCTCGTCGAGGGCACGTCGCTCGCGGACATGTTGCGCGGCTCTCGCACGCTGACGGCGTCGCGCTCGGCCCAACTGGTCGCCCAGGTGGCCGCCGCACTCGGCTACGCGCACCGCAACGGTGTCGTGCACCGTGACGTGAAGCCCGGCAACATCCTCATCACCTCTGACGGTCAGGTGAAAGTCACCGACTTCGGCATCGCGCAGGCCGTCTCGAGTGAGGACCAACTTGCTGAAGAGGGCTCGGTCATGGGCACGGCCACCTACTTCTCGCCCGAGCAGGCCGAGGGCGCCGCCGTCGACGGTCGTAGTGACGTGTACTCGCTCGGCGTCGTCCTGTACGAGATGCTCGTCGGTCGTCCGCCGTTCATCGGCGACTCGCCGGTCGCGGTGTCGAGCCAACACGTGCACGGAACGGTCCCGCCGCTCACTGATTTCAACAACACGGTTCCCCACGATCTCGAGTCGATCGTGATGGAGGCGCTCGCGAAGAGCCCCGCGCAGCGTTACCAGACCGCGGACGAGTTCCGCGCCGACCTGCTGCGCTTCACCGAAGGACAACCGGTGCGCGCCGCGGGACACGACGTCGCCTTCTGGGGCGCTGACGCCACTCGTTCGGTCGCCGCCGTCGCTGCGGGTGAGCGCACGCAGTCCGTCCCGGTCATGACCGGACCACGAACCGACATTCGCCGACGTCGCGACAACCGCACGGGCATCATCGCCGCGGTGGTGATCGTCTTGCTCGCCGTCGGCGGCCTCGCGTATTTTCTCATGTCCAAGACTCCGCCGGTCACGACGATGCCCCCCGTCGTCGGCGAGCAGATTACGAACGCGAAGGCCACGCTGACGGGCGATGGCTTCACCCTGAAGATCCTCCAGCAGTCCTCGACCAAGCCCGTGGGCACGGTACTCACGTCCAACCCGGCCGCCGGCGCGTCAACCACCAAGGGTCAGTTGATCATCTTGCGGGTCAGTCTCGGTGTGGTCGCCGCGCCGGTATCGGTGCCCGACACGACGAAGATGACGCTCAGTGACGCTGAGAGCACGTTGCATACGGCCCAACTCCATTACACGACGAGTTTCGTTACGTCAGCGCCGCCGGGCACGATTCCCGACACCGTCATCTCTCAGACGCCCAAGGGTGGGACCCAAGCGCACGTGGGCGACACGGTGGTGCTGAACATCCTTTCTCCGGGCTACGCGTTCTCGATGCCGGATCTGTCCGGGAACACGACGGTGCAGGCGGCACAGACGATTGGCCAGGACCAGTTGACGGTGAGTCCGACGCAGAGTT
Source organism: Acidimicrobiales bacterium (assembly GCA_036745995.1). Classification (GTDB taxonomy): domain Bacteria; phylum Actinomycetota; class Acidimicrobiia; order Acidimicrobiales; family RAAP-2; genus RAAP-2. The sequence continues at coordinate 1,619 of DAIOEY010000087.1, forward strand.
CGCAGTGTTCCAACACGGTGGCGTCGGGGCTCGTGGTCGCCACCAATCCTGCGGCGAACCAGCCGGTGAAGGCCGGTGCGGCCGTCATCCTCATCACCTCGTCGGGTGTTTGCAAGGTTCTCGTGCCCGACGTCATTGGTCGAGCGACCGCCGGCGCGTCAGCCACGTTGAAAAGCGACAATCTGACGCTCGGCAACGACACCGTTTCGACGAGCCTCGCGTGCACGCCCGCCCAGTCGGGATTCATAGATTCCCAAAGTCCCGCACCGGGATTGAACGCTCCCTTCGATTCGGCGGTTGACGTCACGACTTGCCCGTAGGCGACGCGGCGTCGGGGCGGTGGCGAAGGGTTCGGTAACATCGAGTCCTATGGCCAAGACGAGTTCCAAGCGGCGCAGCAGCAAGTCAATGGGGCGCTACGTCTCGGCGGAGAACCGTGGCCGCTACACCGCCCCGCGACCGACGAGTGAGGATCACAGCCCCCGCTGGTACGGCATGATGCTGATCGGTCTGCTGGTCCTGGGCGTGCTCATCATCACGCTCAACTACCTCTCGGTGCTACCCGGATCGGTCTCGTCGTGGTACCTCATCGCCGGACTCGTGTCGATGTTCTCGGCCTTCTACCTCGCGACGCGCTACCGGTAGCGCGGTGCGAACCGCCCGGTTCGCGTTTGAAAAGAGTCAGTCGAGTCGCTCGATGATGGTCGCGTTGGCGAGCCCGCCACCCTCGCACATCGTGAGCAGACCGTAGCGGCCCCCGGTGCGCTCGAGTTCGTTGAGCAGCGTCGCGCACAACTTCGCGCCCGAGGCGCCGAGTGGGTGACCGAGCGCGATGGCGCCGCCGTTGACGTTCACCTTGCTGAGATCGGCCTTGTGCTCCTTCTGCCAGGCCAGCACCACCGAGGCGAAGGCCTCGTTGATCTCGACGAGGTCGATGTCGTCGAGCGTCAGTCCGGCACGCTCGAGCACCTTCGTGGTCGCCGGGATCGGTCCGGTCAACATCGTCACCGGGTCGACGCCGGCCAGGGCGAACGTGTGGAACTTCGCGCGCGCCCGGTAGCCCAACTCACGGGCCTTTTCCTCACTCATGATCAACACCGCCGACGCACCGTCGGTGATCTGCGACGAGTTGCCGGCCGTGACCTTGCCACCCTCTTGGTACGCGGGCTTCAGATTGGCGAGGGTCTCCATCGACGAGTCGGGTCGGATGCCTTCGTCCGCAGTCATCCACTCGTCGGTCGCCAGGCCGTTCTCATCGCGCACCAACACGGGAATGATCTCGCGTTCGAACCGTCCTTCGGCCGTCGCTCGGGCCGCACGGTGGTGACTCTCCACCGAGAAGGCGTCGAGGTCCTCGCGGGTGATGCCCCACTGGTCGGCGATCATCTCGGCGCCGATGCCCTGGTTCTTGAGACCACCCTGGGGTTCGTAGCGCGCCATGACGCGAGGACCGAAGGGAAAGCCCGAATCCTTGCCGATCGACGAACCCATGGTGACGCGCGACATCACTTCGACGCCCGCCGCGACGACGACGTCGTAGGCGCCGCTCATGACGCCCTGGGCGGCAAAATGCAGGGCCTGCTGGGACGAGCCGCACTGACGGTCGATGGTGGTCGCGGGTACCGACTCGGGCCAGCCCGCGGCGAGCACCGCGTTGCGCCCCACGTTGAACGCCTGTTCGCCGACCTGGGAGACGCAGCCCATGATGACGTCGTCGACGAGCGAGGGGTCGAGATTGTTGCGCGAGGCGATCGCGCGCAGCGCCTCGGACGCGAGGTCGACGGGGTGCCAATTCTTCAGTTTTCCGTTGCGCTTGCCCCCGGGGGTGCGTACGGCGTCGACAATGACCGCGACTGGCATTGGTGTCCCTTTCGTCGTTGGTGATTTGCTCACCGCGCGAATCCTAGACGGGCCTTGGGAGTATCGTCTCGGGCGTGAGCACGACGCGCAAGGACATGGATCGCTGGCTCGGCGACGGGGGCATGCCCATCATCGCCGCCATCGGCGCGGCGTTCGAGAGGTACGGCGTCGACGGCGAGGACCTCGGGTGGGCGGAGGGCACTTTCGTTCCGACGGTGCTCGCGTGCAATCCCCACGGCGCGGTGCAGGCGGGCGTGCACGGCGTGGTCCTCGACGCCGCCATGAACTTCGCGATCAACGCGGCGCTCGTCGGACGCGACCGCACCGAAGCGACCATTGAGATGACGAGCGAGTTGCTGCGCCCCGCGCTGCTCGCGCAGCGCTACGCGACGCGCGGTTTCGTCGTCCGTCTGACGCGACAAATCGCCTACGCGGAGGCGACGATTGAGGACGAGTCCGAGAAGCTCATCAGTCGCGCGAGCGGCACGTTTCTCGTGCACCGCCACGCTGAGGCCGGCTAGAGGTGCTGGGCGGGGATCTGGCCGAGTCGTCCGGCCTGGTAGTCGTCGAAGGCCTGCTGTAGTTCGGCCTTGGAGTTCATCACGAACGGGCCGTAGGCGGCAACGGGCTCCCTGATCGGCGCGCCGCCGAGCACGAGCACCTCAAACGCCGCGGTGCGCGAGTCCTGGGCGTCGTTCGCTTGGAGCACGAGCACGTCGCCGTCGACGTGCACCGCCATCTGTCCCTCGCCAATCGCGTGAGCGTCCTCAGTGACCGTTCCGTGACCGGCGAGTACGTAGGTGAGTGCGTTGTACGCACTGTTCCAGGGCAGTCGCAACCGGCCCCCGGGTAGTAGCGACACGTGCGCGATCGTGATCGGCGTGTGGGTGCTGCCCGGGCCGTCGACGTCGCCCACGGTTCCGGCGATCACGCGGATGACGGCGTCACCGTTCTGGTTGGTGAGTAGCGCCACGGCCTTTGAGCCGATGTCCTGGTAGCGCGGAGGGGTCATCTTCAGGCGCGCGGGAAGATTCACCCAGAGCTGGACACCGTGAAAGAGTCCGCCCGAGTCGATCAGCGCGTCCGGTGGTCGCTCGATGTGCAAGATGCCCGAGCCCGCGGTCATCCACTGGGTGGCGCCGTTCTCGATCATCCCGCCGCCGCCGATCGAGTCCTGGTGCAAGAACGTGCCGTCGATCATGTAGGTCACGGTCTCGAAACCGCGGTGGGGGTGCCAGGGCGTGCCCTTTGGTTCGCCGGGACCGTAGTCGATCTCGCCCATCTGATCCATGTGGACGAAGGGATCGAGGTCGGCAAGGTCGATGCCGGCGAACGCCCGACGAACCGGGAATCCTTCGCCTTCGAGGCCTCTCGGCGCGGTGGTGATTGACTTCACACTTCGCGCGCGCTCGCCCGCGAGGGGCGCGACGACCTGAGCAAGTTCAAGCGGATTCTCAACGGTGACGGCAGGCATCCATCAACACTAATGACTCCTTACGACGTCGTTGACATGGCCTCACGGCGCGCGAGGCGCGCCACGAACAGGACGATCAAGGCACTGAGCGAGAGTCCGACGGTACCGGGGCCCCAGTTGAGACCGCCGCGCACGGGCGAGACACCGAACCAGTCGGCGAACGACGCGCCGAGCGGTCGGGTGAGGACGTAGGCCCACCAGAACGCCACGACGCCGTTGAGGTGCGTCAATCGGTAGCCGAGGGCCGGCATCATTATGAGTAGCGCGAATACGACGCCCGAGACGAAGAAGCCCCACCCCAGTGTGTACGCCGTCAGGTCACCGACGGCCGTGCCGAGCGCGAAGGTCGTGGTGACACTCGCCCAGTAGAAGATTTCGCGTCGTGTCGTCGTGATGCTGTGGATCGACAGCGTCCGCTCGCTTTGATACCACCAGAGGAACACGATCGCGAGCGCGACGCTGAACGCTGAAGCCGAGACCACGTAGGGAACGAGGAACTGGACGTGCACGACGTCGGCGCACATGGTGCCAAAGACGCTCACCATCACTACCGCTGACCAGTAGGGCACCACGCGATACGTGGGCGTCGTCAACTGCCACCACAGCACCGCGAGGAACACGACACCGCCGGCGACTACCGCGAGTACCGGCGAGAATCGGTGCACGAGAAAGTCCGAGGTCGCTTCGCCCATCGCGGTCGTGAGCACCTTCAAGACCCAGAAGGTGACGTCGACGTCGGCGACCTTGTTCGAGAGGTAGCGGTGACGGAACGACAGAGTCTTTACCGCGATGACAACTACGCGTCGATGATGTGCTCGAGGAACGTGGCGGGATCGACCTCTATGAACAGGGCAGTCGCCTCGGCGACCATCCCCTCCTCCGAGGAGACCGTTGCCTTGATCGTGAGTTTGCGACCTGAACGGCCTTCGAGCCAGGCCCTCGCGGTGACGGGCTCGTTGATCGGCGTGGGGGCCCGGTAGGTGATGTCGAGTTGAGCAGTAAAGGCGAGTGTTCCTTGCATTCCCATCACCAGGCCCATCGTTTCGTCGATCAATGATGCCACCACGCCACCGTGGGACCGCCCCGGCGCACCTTCGAACGCCTTGCCGAGCGTGACTTCCATCACCGCGACGTCGCCCTCGCGCCACAGGAAGGCGCCCAGCCCCATGGGGTTCGCGCCACCCGACACGACCGAATCGGCGAAGAGTTGGTGGCGTTCCACCTGTCCGTCACTCGGCACCGTCATCTTGAAGCCTTCCGCGCTCGCGCTGGGCACCGACCGCTGACGAACGGGCGCCCGGACAACTCGATCGAGAAGACCCTGGACCTCCACGACGATCGCGTCGAGCTCGTCGTTGCTGACCTCGCGACCGACGAATTGGTGACCGAGTTCGCGCAGCAGCGTCGCGACGCGGACACGACGTTCTGCGTTATCCATTACGTGCCGACGTAGTACTTGTCCGCAACTGACAAGGCTCGGTCCAGTCGGGCCAAACCGTCGAGTGCCTCCTCGTCGCTGACCGTGCACGGCGGCACGACGTGGAGTCGATTGAAGTTCGAGAAGATCAAGAGTTGTTCGGCCTTGCAGGCGCCGACGAGCTCGTTCATCGCGGGCGAACTCGACCCGTAGGGCGCGAGCGGCTCTTTGGTGGCGCGGTCGGTCACGAGGTCGAGGGCGAAGAAAACGCCCAGACCTCGCACGTCGCCGATCACGCGGTGCTTGTCCGCCATCGCCTCGAGTCCTGGACGCAACACCTCATCGCCGATTCGCCTGGCGTTCTCGACGATCTGCTCTTCCTGCATCGCCTCGATGACGGCAACGGCCGCCGCGCAGGCGAGTGGATGACCCGAGTACGTGAGACCCCCGGGGTAAACGCGATCATTGAAGGTCGCACAGATTGCCTCGTTGATCACGACGCCACCGAGGGGCACGTAACCCGAGTTCACTCCTTTGGCGAAGGTGACGAGGTCGGGCTTGACGTCGTGGGCTTGGTACTCGAACCATGAACCGGTCCGTCCGAATCCACACATCACCTCGTCGGCGATGTAGACAATGCCGTAGCGGTCACAGATCTGTCGGACACCGCGCAAGAAGCCCGGCGGGGGCACCATGATGCCGGCCGTACCGGGAATCGTCTCGAGGATGATCGCCGCGATCGTCGAGGGACCCTCGAAGAGGATCGTGTTCTCGAGATTCTCGAGTGTCCGCTCGCACTCCTCTTGTTCTGAGGTGGCGTGGAAGGCCGAGCGGTAGAAGAACGGCCCGAAGAAGTGGACCACGCCGGCCGATCCGTTGTCGCTCGGCCAGCGTCGGGGGTCGCCCGTGAGGTTGATGGACGTCGAGGTGGCACCGTGATAACTCCGATAAGCGGCGAGTACCTTGTGGCGGCCGGTGTGGAGCCTCGCCATGCGCACCGCGTGTTCGACGGCCTCGGTGCCACCGTTGGTGAAGAAGACCTTCGCCGCGCCGTCGAAGGAGTGTTCAAGGATGAGTTCAGCGGCGCGATAGCGCGATTCGTAACCGTGCTGGGGCGCGATCGTAGCCAGCCGACCCGCTTGCTCCTGAATCGCCCGTACGACCTTGGGATGCTGGTGGCCGATGTTGGTGTTGACCAGTTGCGAGGAGAAGTCGAGGTACGTGGTCCCGTCCTCAGCGGTGACGTAGACGCCCCTCGCGTCACGCACCATCATCGGGTTGATGGCTGCCTGGGCCGACCATGAGTGAAAGACAGAGGCCTTTTCGCGTTCGGTGGAGGTGAGTGCTGATCGATCGTGTGCCATGGTGCGGTCCTTTGAGTTGTCAACAGAAACCGTAACGCACGAGACGC
>DAIOEY010000088.1:0-7779 GCA_036745995.1 Acidimicrobiales bacterium
CGGTCGCGAACCGCCGCGAGGTCGGTCGCGGCGTACCCGAACCCCTCATCGCCCTTTTGGACGATCAACGGCAACGGTTCGCCGTCACGGTTGGAGAACCCGGGGGGAAAGACGCAGCGTGCACCCCCGCTCTCGACGAGCAGGCCCGCCGCGTCGAGATCACGAACCACGTCGTCGAGCATGTCGTTGTAGAACGACTCGCCTATGACGTCGCCCGGGGTCAACGTGATGTCGAGTTTCGCGTAGACCTCGTCGAAGTACGCGACCGATTGATCGACGAGAATTCGCCATAAACGGCTCGTCTCGGGATCGCCCGCCTGCAGCGCCACGACGCGGGCCCGGCTTCTCTCCTTGAACGCGTCGTCGGCGTCGAACTTCGTCCGCGCCGACCGGTAGAAGCCGTCGAGGTCACCAATGGAGAGCGACGCGATCGCCTCGTCTTCTCCCAGGTCCAAGAGGTGCTCGATCAGCATCCCGAACGGCGTCCCCCAGTCGCCGACGTGATTGCGCGCCACGACGCGATGGCCCGCGAACCGGTACATCCGCGCGAGCGCGTCGCCGATCACTGTCCCGCGGAGGTGACCGACGTGCATCTCCTTGGCGACGTTGGGTGCCGAGTAGTCGATGACGACCGTCCTCGCCCGTGGTGTCACCGCAAGTCCCAAACGCGGGTCCCCGAGCAGGTCGGACAGTTGGCGAGTGAACAGTTCGGGACGCAACGTGAGATTGAGGAATCCCGGACCGGCGATCTGCACGTCGGCGAGCCCATCGAGGTTGACGCGGGCCACGACGTCGTCGGCGACCTCTCGAGGGGGCCGACCCAACGCCTTGGCGAGCGCCATGACGCCGTTCGCCTGGTAGTCACTTCGCTCGGACGCGCGCAACACCGGATCGGCGCCCGGCGCCAACGAATCAAAGGCTTCGGCCAGTCGTTGGTGCAACAAGTCGTACGTCGAGGTCATGCCCACAAGTCTCCCACTTGGGCCACACCGCGCGAACCACTCGCCCGACGCGGGGGGTCGCGCGACACGGCAGAATGGATGCATGACGACACCCTCCCTCAACAGCTTTGGTTCGCGCAGCACCCTCGGCGTCGCGGACCGTTCACTCACCTACTACTCGCTGCGCGCCGACACGCTGCGCGAACTCGGCGTCGACCGGTTGCCGTACTCGATCAAGGTGCTGCTGGAGAATCTGTTGCGCCACGAAGACGGCGTGAAGGTTCGCGCCGCCGATATCGAGGCACTCGCCCGTTGGGCCGAGACCCCGACCCGACACGGTGAGGCGGCGGGCGAGGACGCCCGGGAGATCGCCTTCACCCCGGAACGGGTCCTGATGCAGGACCTGACCGGCGTACCGGCGGTCGTGGACCTCGCGTCGATGCGCGACGCGATCATCGCCCTCGGCGGCGATCCCAAGAAGATAAATCCCCTAGTGCCGGTCGAGTTGGTCATCGACCACTCGGTAATTATCGAATACTCGGGCACGCCCGAGAGCTACGAGGAGAACGTCGCGATCGAGTACGAGCGCAACGTCGAGCGCTACACGTTCTTGAAGTGGGCCCAGAGTTCGTTTGAACAGTTCCGCGTCGTGCCCCCGGGCATGGGCATCTGCCACCAGGTCAACCTCGAGCACCTCGCGCGCGTCGTCTTTGAACTCGGCGGTGTTGCCTACCTCGACACCGTCGTCGGCACGGACTCGCACACCACCATGGTGAATGGACTCGGCGTGCTTGGCTGGGGTGTCGGTGGCATCGAAGCCGAGGCTGGCATGCTCGGCCAGCCCACGTCCATGCTCATTCCCCCCGTCGTTGGTCTGCGACTCCTCGGCGCGACGCGCGAAGGCGTCACCGCCACCGACGTCGTGCTCACCATCACCGAGTTACTGCGTCGACACGGGGTCGTCGGCAAGTTCGTCGAGGCCTTCGGCCCGGGCGTCGCGTCGCTCTCGCTCGAGACCCGCGCCACGATCGGCAACATGTCGCCCGAGTACGGCGCCACCTGTGCGATCTTTCCGATCGACCAGGTCACGGTCGACTACCTGGCGTTCACCGGCCGTCCCCTCGAACAGCTCCAACTCGTCGAGGCGTACGCCAGGGCCCAGGGCATCTGGCACGACAGTTCCGCCGTCGAGCCGATCTACTCCGAGTACGTCGAACTCGACCTCGCGACGGTCGAGCCGAGTCTCGCCGGCCCGAAGCGGCCCCAGGACCGTGTCTCCCTCTCGGGCGCACGTGGCGCCTTTCGTGACGCGCTCGGACGCGAGCCACTCGAGGTTCGCGGCGTCGACGCGGCCGACCATCTGCGCGACGGCGCGATCACGGTGGCGGCGATCACCTCGTGCACCAACACGTCGAATCCGGCGGTGCTCGTCGCCGCGGGACTCGTCGCGCGGCGCGCCGTGGAGCGCGGACTTCAAGTGAAGCCGTGGGTCAAGACGTCACTGGCCCCGGGCAGCCGGGTCGTCATGGACTACCTCGAGCGCGCCGACCTCGTCGTCTCGCTCGACAAGTTGGGCTTCTACCTCGCGGGCTTTGGCTGCACGACCTGCATTGGCAACACCGGTCCACTGCTCGCCGGGGTTTCCGACGCCGTCAATGAACACGACCTTTCGGTCGTGTCGGTGCTGTCGGGCAATCGCAACTTCGAAGGTCGCATCCACCCCGACGTGAAGCAGAACTTCCTCGCGAGTCCGCCGCTGGTCGTCGCGTACGCGCTCGCGGGCACCATCGACATCGACCTCACCAAGGAGCCGCTCGGTACCGGCAGCGACGGCGCGCCGGTCTACCTGAAAGACCTCTGGCCGAGCGACGCCGAAGTGGCCGACGCCGTTCGCGCCTCGCTCACGCCCGAGATGTTCGAGGAGCGCTACGCCAGCGCCTTCGGCGGCGACGCGCGTTGGCAGGCGGTGCCCGCGACCAACGCGGTCACCTACGCCTGGGACGACGCGTCGACGTACGTGAAGTTGCCGCCCTACTTCGAGGGCCTCACCATGGAACCCGGTGTCGTGCACGACATCGACGGCATCCGGGTGCTCGCGAAGCTCGGTGACTCGGTGACGACCGATCACATCTCGCCCGCGGGCAACATCCGCCCGACGGTGCCGGCCGGTCTCTACCTGACCGACGGTGGCGTCGAGCGCCAGGACTTCAACAGCTACGGAACACGCCGCGGTAATCACGAGGTGATGGTGCGCGGGACGTTCGCCAACATCCGCCTGCGCAACCAGATGGCCCCGGGCACCGAAGGCGGCATCACCGTCAAGCTGCCCGAAGGCACGCAGATGCCGATCTTCGACGCCGCGATGGCCTATTCCCTCGAGGGGACGCCGCTGATGATCCTCGGTGGCAAAGAGTACGGCAGTGGGTCGAGCCGCGACTGGGCCGCGAAGGGCACGAAGTTGCTCGGTGTGAGGGCGGTGCTCGTCGAGAGCTTCGAACGCATCCACCGATCGAACCTCGTCGGGATGGGCGTGCTGCCGTTGCAGTTCGTCGCGGGCGAATCGGCAGCGACCTACGGACTCGACGGCACCGAGGTGTACGCCGTGCACGGTCTCGAACCACTCAACCAGGGCGAGACGGTTCCGATGGTCACCGTCGTGGTGACGAAGGCCAACGGTGAGCAGTTCGACTTCGCGGTGCGTCTGCGCATCGACACACCCACCGAGGCCGAGTACTACCGCCACGGCGGCGTGCTCAACTTCATGCTGCGTCAGTTGGCGGTCAACTAGCCCTTGGAGTGGTCCAGCGCGTGGTTCGCCGCGGCGTCGACACTGTCGAACAGGTGGACGTGGCGTAACGCCTTGTCGCTGAACGTGGAGAGTTGCGCGCGCACCTGGTCGTTCGCGCGCGCCACCGAGACGCTGACCCCGTCGGTCGTGAGGTCGCCGACCACCTGGCTCAGCGCCACGAGTCCGGTGTAGTCGATGTCCGACATCGCCACCGCGTCGACGATCAGGTGCGTCGTCCCCGGCACGTTCTTCATCAATGTGTGCAGGTCCCGACGAAACATGCCGGCGTTGGCGAAGTAGAGCGCACCGCCGAAGAAGATGACGACGACGTGCTCGATGCGCTCGACCCCCTTGGCGCTGAGGGACTCCCAGCTCGTCGTCCCCTTGCGTCGGCCGAGTTCGACCATCTGTGGGCGCGACGAGCGCCACGTGCGATCAAGGATCGCCAACGCCACCGCCAGTGCGAGTCCGAGTTCGACCCCCAGCACCACGACGCCGAGACCGGTCACGATCGCGAGGACGAACTCCACGCGACTGGTCTTCAGGATCCGGCGCAGTTGGCCGAGCTTGATCAGCCGCCCCGCGACGAAGAGCAGAACGCCCGCGAGGGCCGCCAGTGGAATCGAGTGCGCGTACCGGGCCAGGGGCGAGAACAACAGTGCGCCCACGACGGCGACGAGCGCCACCATCTTGGTCCGTCCGCCGGCGAGTCGGGTGACGGTCGTGCGCGCGGGACTCGCGTTGACCGGCATCGCTCCACAGAAGCCCGCCAGGACGTTCGCCATGCCGATGCCGACGAAGTCACGGTTCAGGTTGTCGTCGACCCCTATCTCGTCGGCCGCCGCCCGCGCCGTCGCGGCACTCTGGCTGATGATCACGACGACGAGCGTCAACGCGGTCGTGACGATGATCCCCCACTGGTGCAGGCTGAACCAGTGCAGGCGCCACGTCGGCGCGCCGGCGGTGACCGCACCCAACTCTTGCACGCCGTGGTGTGAAAGCGACAGGGCCGAGACGATGACGGTGGCACCCACGACGGCCACGAGGGCGGTCGGGAGCCGGGGATTGATCTTCTCGCCCGCGACCATCACCGCGAGTGTGCCGAGTGCCAGCACGATGGACCACGCGTTGGCGTGACCGAGTTGGTGCGCCAGTGACGAAAGGCGCGACGCCACTGACGAACCACCCGAACTGACGCCAAAGACCCTGGGCAATTGGTGCACCACGATGATGATCCCGATGCCGCTCATGAACCCCGCGACGATCGGCAGCGAGAGGAAGTCCGCCAGCCACGCGAGTTTCAAGACGCCGACGAGGGTGACGAACACTCCCGCGACGACGGCCGTCGTCGCCACCAATGACAGGTACTGCGGCGACTCCGGCAGGGCGAGGCGCAACAGCGCCACCGCGAACAGCGGGGCGATCGTGGAGTCGGCGCCGATCGACAGAATCGGATTGGAACCGATGAGCAGGAAGGCGGCCGTCGCCGCGATGAACGCGATCATCGCGGTGAAGGCCGGCACCGAGGCGAGTTGGGACGTCGCCAACTGTTCGGGGACGGCGATGGCGAGCAGGGTGACGCCGGCGAGGAGTTCGGTGGGGAGGTTCTCCCGACTGAGTCCGAGGAACGTCTGGTTCAGACCCCGGGCGACGACTCGGCGTTCAATCGGGGTTCTCTTCGCCGCCGGACGTTTCGAGTCATGACCCACGCGACAACCCTACGACGCACGACCGAACGCGTGCGCCTAGCTGGTCGAGATGACCCTGAAGCCTTCGGCCAAGCGACCCTTGCCGAGACCCGCGTTCTTCGCGGTCAGTCGAGCCCAGGCGCGCAACATCTTCTCCAGGCCCTCGCGGTCGCCGACTTGGCTCTCGTGACGCGTGAGCGCGGCGTGCTTGCGTTCGAACGTGTCGGTGATGTCAACGACCATCGTCGGCTGGAATCCCGACAGCCACACGACCGGCACCGAGTGCGGCTCGAAGCCTTCGCGCACGAGTTCTGGGAACGCGTGGGGATTACGCGCGTCGGGATAGACCGCTCGAAGGGTCGCCTCGCCCGTGGCCAAGTGGTCGGGGTGACTCGCGAAGATGCGCTCAAAGTTGCGTTCCGGACTCTGCGTGATGACGAGGTCGGGGCGGTGCTGGCGGATGACGCGCGAGATCTCGCGGCGAAGCAACAACGTCGGCTCGACCTGTCCGTCGGGCCAGCGCAGGAACGTGAGCTCGCTGACCCCGACCTCGCCCGCCGCGGCACGCTGTTCGGCCTCACGAATCTCGGAGCGCTCTTCTTTGGAATGCGTCGATCCGTCGCCGCCGGCGTCACCCGAGGTCACGACGCAGTACGCCACGTTGACGCCGAGTGAGGTGAGCTTCGCGACGGTGCCCGCAGCACCAAAATCGACGTCATCGGGGTGGGCCACGACCACCAGTGCGCGTTTGACCGCGTCGTCGTACTGAAAGACCGGAAGAGCGGCCTTCTCCTTCTTGCTCACAGGACCGAATCCTCCATCGTTGGTTCCCAGTTCGCAAGGTCCTTCAAGCGCGGATCGTTCGAGAAGACCTCGACGATCGGACGCTTGAGGCCGAGGCGCTTCATCGTGACCTGTGCTTCCATTATCTGGTTCCACAGCAACAGCGACACGACGACGCCCGTCGAACCGGCGCGCGCGGTGCGACCCGAGCGGTGCAGGTAGGCCTTCTGATCTTCCGGCGGATCGAAGTGCATGACGCAGTCCACGGCGTCGATGTGCAACCCGCGCGCCGCGACGTCGGTCGCGACGAGCACCGGCAGCTTCTCGGCCATGAAGTCCGCCAGCGCCTTCTCGCGCTGACTCTGGCGCAGGTCGCCGTGGATCGCCGCTGCGTTGACGCCCTCCTTCTGGAGTTGCTCGACCAACCGGTCGGCCCCCCGCTTGGTGCGGCAAAAGACGATCGTCTTGTCAAAGGAACCGCAGATCGTCGCGGCGACCTTGACGCGGTCCATCTGGTGGACGTTCAAGAAGTGGTGCACCATCAGCGACACGGTCTGGGTGTCGCTCGCGACCTCGTGGAAGACCGGGTCGGTCAGGTACCGCTTCACCAGTCGGTCAATGGCACCGTCGAGCGTCGCGGAGAAGAGCAGGGTCTGGTGCGGGTGCTCGGCGATACGGCGCAGCACCCATTCGACCTGGGGCATGAAGCCCATGTCGGCCATGCGGTCGGCTTCGTCGAGCACGAGCACGTCGAGCGCCTCGACGTTCAGCTCACCACGGTCGCCCAGGTCGATGAGTCGTCCGGGCGTGGCGATGATGACGTCGCATCCGCGCCGCAGCGACTTGACCTGGCGCTCGATGTCGGCGCCCCCGTACACGGCGTTGACGTGCAACCCGAGTGCGGCACCGAGCGTCTCGAGGACTTCGTGGACCTGCACGGCGAGTTCGCGCGTGGGCAGCAAGACCAGTCCGCGGGGCCGGGCGGGGCCGCCCTCTCGTCGCACGGGTGCTTCGCTCGCGGCGACGCGCTGGAGCATCGGTAGCCCGAAACCCAGAGTCTTGCCCGAGCCGGTCTTGGCCTTGCCGCAGACGTCGCGACCGGCCAGCGCGTCGGCGATGGTCATCGCCTGGATCGGGAAGGCGGTCGTGATGCCTTGACTCTCGAGCACGGCGCAGAGGTCGGCGTGGACCCCCAAATCGGCGAAGGTCTTATTGGTGGCGTACGAGTCCGCTGACGACGTCAGGGACTCTTTGGTTTCACTACTCACGGAACTACGGTCTTTTCTCGGTTGGACCCGGAACCGGCGTTCGAAAGTGTGGGCCCAAGCTCATTTCCTAGAGCTTCTTTCCTAGTCTAGGTCGATAAAGCCCAATTCGGACAGTATTTTGAGGAGACCTATGACACGACTCGAAGTGGGCGCGAAGGCCCCGAGTTTCACGTTGATGAACCAGGACGGCGTGAAGGTCGCTCTCGGTGACTTTGCCGGACGGCGCCTGGTCGTGTACTTCTACCCCGCCGACGACACGCCGGGTTGCACGAGGGAAGCGTGCCAGTTCAACGACGAGCTCGCCAACTTCA
>DAIOEY010000089.1:0-1967 GCA_036745995.1 Acidimicrobiales bacterium
GGACCTAGGATTCGCACGACGCCCAAGACGTGGAGGAATGATGTCAGTTGTTCTGGTTATCAAGGCCAACGTGGCAAGTTATGACCACTGGCGTAACACTTACGACGAAGCAGCGCCCTTTCGCCGTGAGAACGGCGTACTTCACGACGAGATCTACTGCTCGCCCGAAGACATGACGTCCGTACTGGTCATGCAGACCTTCGACTCCGTGGAGATGGCACAATCCTTCGAATCGAATCCGAAGCTCGCAGAGACCATGAAGGCGGCGGGCGTCATCGGCGCGCCACACCTGACGATCACACAATCGATCTAGGGAGCCCCTTCACTGATGAAATGAAGTGCAAGACTGGTCGACGGCTTGGATTCTGTCGGTGAATGATCCGGGCCAGAGTCTTTGCGGCTCACCACTGCACGGCCCACCATCGCGTTACGCTGCGGTCTAGGACGTCAAGACCCTGCTTCCGCCAGACCTGACACTTTGTCAGGGAGTGAAGTTGGAGGCGGTGACGTGAGAACAACGCTTGGCCCATCAAAAGGTCCTCGAGTCGCTCGACGGGCGTCCTCAAAATTCGCAATACTCACCATGGCCCCGGCCCTGCTAGCGGGCGGCGTCGCAGTGCTTTTCTCGACACCCGCCGGAGCTGCAGGATCGATGGCGAATACGATCAGTGCCAGTGCGGCACCCACCGCCGGAAGCGTTCGGGGCTACTACTCACCGAGCGCGAAGGCGACTTCGGGTGACGCGGTCACCATTGCGCTCGACGCGACCTCGAGCGGCTGCACGCTGACATCGGGCAAGGTCACGTTTAGCGCGGCCGGAACGTGTGTCGTGGATTTCAACGATCCAGGTAACACGACGTACGCCGCGGCCGCACAGGTCAGTCAGTCCATCAAGGTCTACGCGGCCAATACCATCAGCGTGAGCAAGTCGCCCGCCGCGGGCAGTACCGGCGGCTCGTATTCACCGGGCGCGTCGGCGACCTCGAGTGACGCGGTCGTTAGAAGCCTCGCGAGTACGTCGACTGGATGTTCTCTGGTGTCGAACAAAGTCACGTTCACGGGAGCTGGCACCTGTCTCGTTGACTTCAACGACGCGGGCAACGGCGCCTTCGCCGCGGCGGCGCAGGTACGTAAGTCGATCAAGGTGTACGCGGCCAATACGATCCACCCGAGCCAGGCGCCAGCGGCCGGCACCATCAATGGCACGTACAAGGCGAGCGCGTGGGCGACCTCGGGTGACGTGGTGATCATCTCTCTTGCTAGTTACTCCACGGGGTGCTCGCTCAACAAGAAGGTTGCGACCTTTACCGGCAACGGCGTGTGCGAGATTGACTTCAACGACGCGGGCAACGGCGCTTTCGCCGCCGCGGCGCAGATTCGACAGTCGATCACTGTCGGCACCGGCAATCCGCTCGCCCAGGCCGCACTCGCTCTTACCAGCAGGCGCGCCACGTACGGTTACCCTCTCGTCCTCACCTCGACGGGGGGCTCTGGCACCGGCGCAGTGACGTACGCGGTGACAGCGGTCGGGACGGCGGGATGCTCAATCAGTGGCGACGTCTTGCACACCGCGCGCGCAGGCATGTGCTCGGTGACGGTGACGAAATCCGCCGACGCGACCTACGCGTTGGTGAAATCGCTCGCGACGACCGTGACGGTCGCGGCGCGACGTCCCACGGCCTCTCGGATGAGTTCCGCGGTGTGGACGGGTCGCACGGTGATGACGTCCATCATCGGCTCGGGCTTCTACGGCAGGCCACGGATCATCAGCAACGTTGGCGGCACCAAGGTAAGCGTGATGCGCGACAACGGCCACGTATTGACGATTCGCGTGAAAGTAGCGAGTGGCACTCCTGCAGGTATGCACAGATTTACGCTGATCTTTTCGGGCGGACAACGAACGTCACTGCGATACCGCCAACGCTGAGAAGCGTCAGCGATGATGACGCCCCTCGGTTTTAACGACA
>DAIOEY010000089.1:2067-7454 GCA_036745995.1 Acidimicrobiales bacterium
CGCTTAGCAACAAGCGACGCGCGGCGCCTTAGGCCAAGCCGGCGATAACGATGGCTAGATAATTCAATTAAGGAAATTGAACGTAAGTGCACTCGTTTACTAAGGTCCTGGCCAAAAGAGTTGGGATAAGGTACCAAATCCGGTGATTCAGCAGTCAACGGACGGCATCGTAAAAATGACATATTAGTTTCAAGGCACGTGCCGGCCAGTCAGCTAAAGAGTCAGCCCCGACCCAACGACACCAACATTCTTCGTACAGTCCGCTAAGGTCCACGGCCCGGACTCGCTGGTCCCTGTCCACCATCCCGCGAAGATTCTCGCCGTTCGGCCCACCTCTGGGAGTCCCGACGTTCCGGCCCCGAAGTGAGCAGGATGCCGCCGGTCACGCCGTCAGTCATCGCCCGTTGGCTAGCCGTCTGACGGATTTTCCGCAGGCGATTCACCGAACTCTCACGGGCGGTATGGCCACGGCTTTCACTTCATAGGGTGTGAGAACAGGTCCCGCCACGAAGTGGTGGACATCCCGGCGATTTCCACTTGAGGTCCGCAGGTTGGCTCGAAAGAAGGTGCGATGAGTTCGTTCGACGAGGAGGGGCGTGAACATGACGAGCGTCCGTGGGGGAGTTACACGGTGCTCGATGACAAGGCGCCCAACTACAAGGTCAAGCTCATTGTCGTTCTGCCCGGCCGGCGTCTTAGCTATCAGACCCACACCCGGCGTTCCGAGCACTGGTTCATCGTCAGTGGCATAGCGACGGCGATTCTGGACGGGGCGACCCACCAGTTGGCGCCGGGCCAAAGCCTGGACATCGGCATCGGTCAGGCGCACCGCTGCGAGAACCACGGTGCCGCGCCGGTGGAGTTCATCGAGATCCAAACCGGTACGTACTTTGGCGAAGACGACATCGTTCGCCTGGAAGACGATTACGGACGCAGCTAGGCGCAGGCGCGGCCTCACGTGGTCGGGCGCCGTCCGGTCCGTGGCCGCTTGCTGGTGCAATGGCCATCCCTACGCTGGGTTCTTGAGTGCATTCCATCACCCACGTGAGCATGGGCGGTGTGCCTCTCGTCGGCCCGGGCTGAGCAGCCAATGAAAAAGCTCTTTGTCTTTGATCTCGATGGGACCCTCGCCGAGAGTAAGTCGTCGATCACCTCCGAGATGGCGTCTCTACTCCACGACCTCCTGGGCGTCATGAAGGTCGCCGTCATCTCCGGGGGCAGTTGGACGCAGTTCGAGAACCAATTCCTGGCGCCGTTTTCCGGTCAGCGAGGATTCGAGAACCTCTTCTTACTGCCCACGTGCGGCACGCAGTTCTTCCGCTATGACGGACAATGGTCGAAGGTCTACTCAGAAGACCTGAGCGCTGAGCAACGCAAGAAGATCGTCTCGAGCCTCCAGCGCGCGCTGGATGAGTCCGGCATCAAGGTCGACCACGTCTGGGGCGACGCCATCGAGGACCGCGGGAGCCAGATCACGCTCTCGGTGCTCGGCCAGCAGGCCCCCTGAGCGCGAAGCAGGGCTGGGACCCCGACTTCGCCAAGAGAAAGAAGATCACCGCGATCCTCGAACCCCTCCTGCCGGCGTTCGCCATCAATATGGGTGGAACGACCTCGATAGACGTGACCAAGCCCGGCATTGACAAGGCGTACGGGATCCACAAGCTCGAAGAGCAGTTGGACCTCACGCTGGCCGAGATGCTCTTCGCCGGCGACGCCATCTTCGACGGCGGCAACGACTACCCGGTTCAAGAGGCCGGCGTGGACTCGATACTCGTTCGCGACTCGAAGGAGACCGCGCGCGTGATCCAGACCGTGATCGCCTGCCTCGGTGACGACATAATCCAAATTCTCTCTCCCGGGAGGGCGTCGTGAGTCCCTTCAAGATGCGTCGGTTGGGCCTGGTGATCGAGCCCGACCTGGACAACCCCCACGAGGTCGAGGGGCTCCTCAACCCGGCCGCGGCGCGCGGACCCGACGGTGAGTTGTACCTCTTTCCTCGAATGGTCGCCAAGGGGAACTTCTCGCGCATCGGCATCCTTCGGGTCCTCTTCGACCGCGACGGAGAACCTTGTGGTGTCGAGCACCTGGGCGTCGCGCTCGAGCCGGAGATGCCCTACGAGTTGCGCCCGAACGGCGAAGGCGGCTGTGAAGATCCCCGGGTCACGTACGTCGAGCCCCTCAAGCGCTACGTGATGACCTACACCGCGTTCTCTCCCGAAGGGCCCAGGATCGCCCTCGCCGTCTCGAAGGACCTGTTCACGTGGCGTCGCCTGGGCCTGGCGTCGTTCGTGCCCTACGACGGCATCGAATTCAACGGCGTCGACAACAAGGACGCGACCGGCTTTCCTCTGGCCGTCCCGAATCCCTCGGGCCAGCTGGAACTCGCGATCCTGCACCGTCCGTTCTTCCCGGGAACAGCGCCCGACGAGCTGGTGGAGATGGACGGCGACCGCGACGTGGACCTGCATCGAGAGAGCATCTGGATCTCGTACACCCCGATGGAGTTGTCGGGCACCAACCCCCACCAGTTGCGCCACTTCACCTCGCACCATCGTCTGGCGGCCCCGGTGTCGTCGTGGGAATCGCTCAAGATCGGCAGCGGCACGCCGCCGGTCATGACGCGCCACGGCTGGTTGATCGTCTATCACGGGGTCAGCGACGTGGTTGAGCCCGACGACCAAGGGCACTGCCTGACCTACAGCGCCGGAGTCATGGTGCTCTCGTCCGAGTACCCCCAGGAGCTGCTCTACCGATCCCGCAAGCCGGTCCTGGTCCCTCAACCCTCCGACGAACGCC
Organism: Acidimicrobiales bacterium; assembly: GCA_036745995.1. Taxonomy (GTDB): domain Bacteria; phylum Actinomycetota; class Acidimicrobiia; order Acidimicrobiales; family RAAP-2; genus RAAP-2. The sequence continues at coordinate 4,864 of DAIOEY010000089.1, forward strand.
GAGGGACACCGTCCAACGTCGTCTTTCCCACCGGGATCGACCGGCGCATCGATATTGGACAGCCGCACCGCTACGACGTCTACTACGGCGTCAACGACTTTCACATCGGCGTGGCTCGTATCGACGTCCCTGAGTCACTCCCGCACCAGGCCACGAAGGACCCGCCGAGTGCGGCGTCGTGAGCATTGATCCGCATGACGAACTCACCCCTAAGGTTGATTCCGTGGTCGATCGCGAGCGTCACTTGGCGCGCAGTGGCGTGAAGTAGGGAGGCCGCGGCGCAGGGGATGACGTCCAGTGGCGCAAGTAACCTCACGCTCATCATCTGAGGATTCTTGAGCCGCAACAAGACGCTGGATGAACTCCTCGAGGGATTTGCGAACGACCAAACGACGACGTCCGATCTTCACGCTGGTGATCGTTCGACCCATGACGAGCTCGGACGCTCGTGTACGACCGATGCCCAAAATGGACGCTGCCTGCTCGACGCTCACTAACAGACTCGCGTCGTCGATTTCAATGGTGCGAGCAAGTTGAGCGGTCTTCTCGTTTTCAAAATTCGCGGATTCTGTGTCAATTGGCAATCTCATCGTGCTCCTTACAGAGGTGCGATATCTCCGCCCTCTCACGTCTCGGCAAGTAACTCATCCTTGGCCTTTACTAGTGCTTTCAAACTGTCCGCTGGAACTTCGGGAGACTTCAGTCTCATCTGGTCAATCGCATCGACGACGATGCCGCCAACCAGTGCCCGCAGCGCGTACTTGTGATCGGCCGGCACGACGTACCACGGCGCCCACGGCGTCGAAGTGGCGCTCAGCGCTTCCTCGTACGCGCTCTGGTACTCGTCCCAGTGCTGGCGCTCCGCGAGATCCGTCACGGAGAACTTCCAGTTCTTCGCCGGATCTTCCAAACGACTGAGGAATCGCTTCTTCTGCTCCTCCTTGGAGACGTGCAGGAAGACCTTCACGATCCGCGTCTTGCTACGGTGCAGATGGTGTTCGAAGGCGTTGATGTCGCTGAAGCGGTCCTTCCAGAACTTCTCGTCGGGTCCCTCACTCGGCATTTCGTGGGTCTTGGCTAACAGGTCAGGGTGCACCCGCGTGACGAGCACGTCTTCGTAGTACGAGCGGTTGAAGATGCTGATGGCTCCGAGTTCGGGCAGCACCTTCGAGCATCGCCACAGGAAGTCGTGGCCGAGCTCCTCGGCCGACGGCTGCTTGAAGGCCTCCACCCGACAGCCCTGGGGGTTGACGCCCGACATGACGTGCTTGATGGTCCCGTCCTTGCCGGCGGCGTCCATCGCCTGGAGCACGATCAAGAGCGCGTGCGTGCCGTTCGCCCACAGCAGATCCTGGGCCACGGAGAGCTCGTCGACGAACTCCTGGAGATCCTCCTCGGCCACCTTCTTGCGTTGCTTGTCCTGGCCATCCTTGTCCTGGGGGCCAAGCCAATCGGCCGCCACGCGCTTGGTACTACGCCCTTCCAAGCCAGCGGGCTCTCCTGGCTTGACCCTCATTTCACCGATGACCTTCTTGTTGAGTTTCACGTCGTCTTCCCCTTCTGCAGCGCATCGTGTGAGTCCTCGATGCCGGCGTGTGCCTCGCACCATTCGCAGCGTCGACGACCACCAGTACCGGCCACGTCGTGGCCGTCGCGGGTGATCGCTTGCCCGTAGGGGCACGCCACAAGGTCGTGGTACACGGGGTTCTCGACGTCGGTGTCGGTGTGAAACGGCGCCACGGCGGCGTGCGCCTCGCACCACTCACAGCGCCGCCGACCACCCGTACCCGCCAGCGCGTGGCTGTCGCGTTTGATCTCTTTGCCGTAGGGGCACGCGCTGGTGTCGTGGTACACCGGCTCGCCTGGGCTGGTGTTGACGTCCGTGTGGAACGGAGGCACGTTCGCCGCCATGGTGGTGAGGTCGGACTGCGAACGCTGACTGCGCTGTTCTCCGTCTTTCGCGGCGGCGCCCGATGGATCGAACACCCGGTACCCGAGCAACTTCACCCAGTCGGTGAGGAGGAACCACACCAACGCGTAGCCCCACACGAGGGCTGCGTAGCGCCACCCGAGAGGAGTCATGAAGATTCCGAACACCGCGATGCACGTCGCCAGGGCCTGTGTGCCGAGCACCGCCAGCAGGAGAATACGTGCGGGGCGGATGGACCAGAACGGGCCGCGGGTACGGGCCTGGAAGATCGTCAGATGCCCGGCCACCGACAGCGTCAAGTACATCATGGTCTGGAGCTCGGGGTGGCCGAGGTGAAAGACCCGGTCGCCGAGGTAGAACATGCCGAACGCGGCCACGGGGCCAACGACGCCCAGGATGGTCGCCATCCCGAGCACGACGCGCATGTTCCACGCCTCGGGTTGATTGCGGTAGCGGACGTTGTCGTAGGCGATGGAGAGGATCGCCCCGTCGTTGAGCAGGGCCAGCAGCACGATCTGCATGGCCGTGACCGGGAAGAAGTTGAAGATCAGGATCACGAGCGAGATGAACAGCAGGACGCGCAGCGTCTCGGCGATCCGGTAGATGGCGTAGCTGTTCATCCGCTGGAAGATCTTGCGGCTCTCCTTGATCGCGTCGATGA
>DAIOEY010000090.1:0-7448 GCA_036745995.1 Acidimicrobiales bacterium
AAGCGGTTCGTGCGACTCTTCGATGATCCCCAGGCGCTCGACGTGACCATTGCGCTGACCGACGAGGTGATGAGGTTCACTTCGACGCAGAGCGCCGTCGCGACGCTTCGACGCGCGGCGGATCGTTCATCGATACGCGGTTTCGGTGTCCTGAACGCGCTCGGGTTGCGCGTCATCGCGCTCGCGTCGCGCTGGGTCCCCCACGTCGTGGTGCGCGTGGTGCACGCCCGCATCGCCTCGTTGTCGGCGGACCTCATACTGAACGCCGACCGAGATCGACTTGAGCGGCACGGCGAGGAGCGTCGCGGCGAGGGACTCGCGCTCAACATCAACGTGCTCGGCGAAGCGGTTCTCGGCGAGGGCGAGGCGAAGGATCGACTCGCGCGGGTCATCGAGATGCTCCAGCGACCCGGCGTCAACTACGTGTCGGTGAAACTCTCTTCGATCGTGAGCCAACTCGTCACGCTCGACGCTGACGGATCGCTCGAGCGCGTTGCCGAACGACTCCGGGTGCTCTACCGAGAGGCGCAGCGTCACTCGACGTTCGTGAATCTCGACATGGAGGAGTATCGTGACCTGCGTCTCACGGTCGGCGCCTTTCAACTCGTTCTCTCTGAACCCGAGTTCGCCACTTTGTCCGCGGGCATCGTTCTTCAGGCGTACCTACCGGACTCGCACGCGGCGCTGGGCGAACTGTTGTCCTGGGCGAAGCATCGGTTCGTGCGTAGTGGCGGCCAAATCAAGATCCGGCTCGTGAAGGGTGCGAACCTCGCGATGGAGCGCGCCGAAGCGGAATTCCACGGTTGGACGGCGGCGCCCTACCAGACCAAGGCTGAGGTGGACGCGAGTTACGCGCGCATGATCGACGCGTGCCTGCGACCCGCGTGGTCCGACGCCGTACGCGTAGGCGTGGCGAGCCACAATCTCTTCCACGTCGCGTGGGCGCTCGACGTCGCGAAGGCGCGAGGCGTCGTCGATCAACTCGACGTTGAGATGCTTGAGGGTATGGCGAACGCCGAGGCACGCGCACTCGTCACCGCGGGCCACCGCGTCTTGTTGTACGCACCAGTCACGCGCCGTGACGACTTCGCGGCCGCAGTCGCGTACCTGGTTCGTCGTCTCGACGAGAACACGTCCGAAGAGAACTACCTGCGAGCGGCGTTCTCGATCGCCGAGAACCCCGAGGTGTTTTTCGAGCAAGAGCAGCGTTTCATCGCGTCTCTCGCTCGGCGCCACGACCTCGATACGGCGTCACTGCGTCACCATCCCTCTCCCCGATCGGGCCCGGGGTTCGTCAACGTCGCTGACGGCGACCCCACCAGCCCGGTCTACGCGGCCGCCGTCGCCGAGGCCATGCGTGACGTGCGAGAGATCGTTGAGTGGCGCGTCGGCACCCAAGGTGAAGGACTGACCAACGCGCCCGGAGAGATCGAGTTCGGTCTCGACCCGAGTTCGAACGGTGAACCGTGGTATCGCTACAAGGTCGCGGACATCGAGGGCATTGACGAGACCGTCGCACTCGCACAGCACGGGCGTCACGCGTGGAGTGCCCGGTCGTTCGAAGAGCGCCAGACGATCCTGAACCAGGTGGCGCTCGAGATCGAGCACGGCCGTGCGAGGACGATCGCGGTCATGGCGCGCGACGCCGGCAAGACCGCGGGCGAGGCCGACCCGGAGGTGAGCGAAGCGGGGGACTTCGTTCGTTTCTACGCCCAGCACGGCACGAACCTCGGGGATTCGTCACCGCTCGGGGTCGTCTTGGTGGTTCCGCCTTGGAACTTTCCGTACGCCATTCCGGCTGGTGGCGTGGCGGCAGCGCTCGCCGCCGGCAACGGCGTGATCCTGAAACCCGCTCCCGAATCGGTCGCCACCGCGTGGGAGTTGGCGCAGCACTTCTGGCACGGCGGGGTGCCGCGCGAGGTCCTGCACTTCGCGCCGACACGCGACGACGACGTGGGACGTCACCTGGTGACGCACCGTGACGTCAACGCCGTGATCCTCACCGGCGCGTTCGATACGGCTCGACTCTTCACCTCGTGGCGACCCGACCTGCGTCTGTTGGCCGAGACCAGTGGCAAGAACGCGCTCGTCGTGACGTCGTGTTGCGACGTCGACCTCGCGGTGAAGGATCTCGTGCAGTCAGCCTTTGGACACGCGGGCCAAAAGTGCAGTGCGACGAGCCTCGCCATCGTCGAGCAGTCGATCTACGACGGCGAGCTGTTCACGAGGCAGTTGAAGGACGCCGTCGAGAGCTTGGTGGTCGGTCCCGCGTACGAACGCGCGACGACGGTGGGCCCGCTCATCCGCGCGCCGGAGGGATCGCTCCTACGCGCGCTCCATCAACTCGACGATGGCGAATCCTGGCTGGTGAAGCCCGAGCCCCTCGACCGCGCTGGTTATCTCTGGCGCCCCGGGGTGAAGATGGGAGTGCGGGCGGGCTCGTGGAGCCACCATCACGAGTGGTTCGGTCCGGTGCTCGCCGTGATGTCGGTCGCGGACCTCGAGAGCGCGATCAGCGTGCAGAACGAGATCGAATTCGGCCTCACGGCGGGACTGCATTCACTCGACCAGTCCGAGTGCGATCGATGGATCGATCGGGTTGAAGCGGGCAACGTGTACGTGAACCGCGGGACGACCGGTGCGGTCGTCGCCCGTCAGCCCTTCGGCGGTTGGAAGCGCAGCAGCGTCGGACCGACGGCGAAGGCCGGGGGAGCGAACTACGTGAACTGTTTGCGCGCATGGCCCGAGGTCCACGACGTCGCGAGCGCCATGCAAGAGATGCACTCGTGGTGGTCCGGCGTGGGCGCGAGGGCGAACGACGACGCCGCGCTGCTCGTGGAGCGCAACTTCGTGCGCTACCGCGCGATGCCCAGCGCCGTCTGTGTTCGCATCGACGGCTCCTTTGACGCGCGTGCACGCGACTACCTCGAACAGATCATCGCGTTGACGGGCGTGAGCGTGGAGCGCAGCGCGCACCAGGCGATTGACGGCGTTGATGACGTCGTGCTCGAGACTGTCGACGCGATGGTCGAGCGGTGTTCGCGATTCGCGAGGGTTCGCTGGTTGAGCGCAGAAGTCGCTCCGGTCGTCGCACTGCTCGAGCGTGGGCTCAGCACCGATCCGAGACCATTGGCGCAGTCGGGCGCGGTGGAGGGCCCTCGATGGCTGCGCGAACAGAGTGTCGCGATCACGAATCACCGGTACGGCAACGTTCACGCGGGCCCCAAGCCGTCCGTGCCGGGGCTGGGTGATTGAGCGCTTCGACCAGCATTCATATCGAGACGTCGTCGCGAAACGAAGTGACCATTGCGAGTCCCTCCACGGTCCGCAATCTGGGGATTTCTCGCCAAACTGCTAGGGTTTTAGGCGGTTAGTCGCTGCTCTCCAACGCCACGTTTCGCGTGTTCGGGGATGTTGGCGGCCGTGAAATAAAAGGAGCAAACAGTGAAGGTTCTCGTTCTAGGCGGCGACGGATTCTGTGGCTGGCCGACCTCACTCAACCTCTCTGACAATGGCCACGACGTCACCATCGTTGACAATCTGAGTCGACGCGAGATCGACCTCGAACTCGAAGTCGACTCGCTGACGCCGATCCGGCCGATCGGCGAGCGCATCCGCGTCTGGAAGGAACTGACGGGCAAGCAGATCGACTTCGTCCACCTCGACCTCGCCGAAGAGTACGACCGCTTCGAGGGCATTTTGCGCGAGATTCGTCCCGACGCCATCGTGCACTTCGGTGAGCAGCGCGCGGCACCGTACTCGATGCGAAACACCATCGCCAAGCGCTATACCGTCGACAACAACGTTCGAGGAACCCACAACGTGCTCGCCGCGATCGTGGCGACCGGACTCGACATCGCGCTGGTGCACCTCGGCACGATGGGTGTCTACGGTTACGGATGGTCCGGATCGGCGCCGATCCCCGAGGGCTACCTGACCGTTAAGGTGCCGACCCCCGACGGTGACATCAACCGAGAGATCCTCCACCCCGCGAATCCCGGTTCGGTCTACCACCTCACGAAGACCCTCGACCAGTTGCTGTTCGCCTTCTACGCGGCGAACGACCAACTGCGCATCACCGACCTGCACCAGGGGATCGTCTGGGGAACCCAGACACCTCAGACCGCGCTCGACGAACGCTTGATAAACCGCTTTGACTACGACGGCGACTACGGCACCGTGCTCAATCGCTTCTTGATGCAGGCGGCCATTGGCCACCCGCTGACCGTGCACGGAACGGGCGGTCAGACCCGCGCGTTCATCCACATCCGCGACACCGTGCGTTGCGTGCAAATCGCGCTGGAGAACCCGTCCGAGCGCGGCGACAAGGTAATGGTGTTCAACCAGGTGACCGAGACGTATCGGGTGCGCGACCTCGCCGAACTGATCTCCAAACTGACCGGCGCCACGATCGCCAATCTGCCCAACCCTCGGCGCGAGGCGGTCGAGAACGACCTCAACGTGAGTCGCGACCGATTCATGGCACTCGGACTCAAGCCCACCTACCTGTCTGAAGGACTCCTCGAGGAGATCAGCGACGTCGCGCAGAAGTACGCGGACCGCGCCGACGTGACCAAGATCATGGCTCGCTCGGTCTGGCGCAAGGGGATGGAGACCTCACCCGATCTGATGGAGAGTTAGTTTCCGTCTCGCCCTTCACGGTTGTTCCTGCAGTGGCGCGCGAATCGGGCGCGGCGTGTGAGAATTCGGTAATGGTCAAGATTTACGAATATCACCGTCATCCGCGCGCCGCCGAGCTTGAAGCGCACCAGCCCGTCAAGACCGTAGACCTGCGCCGCGTCAATCACAAGAACTTCTTCGTTCGCATGAACGCTCGCTTCGGTCTCAAGATCACGATGGTGGTCGGCACGATGTGGTGCGCGTACGCGTTCACGGTCATCGCGCTGTTCGCGTTGCCGTCGGCAATCAAGCAGGGCACGTACTTCGTGGTCGTGTGGCTGTCGAGCAGTTTCCTCCAGTTGGTGTTGTTGCCCATCATCATCGTGGGCCAGAACATTCAGGCCACCGCGGCGGACAAGCGGTCCGAGGACACCTACAAAGACGCCGAAGCGGTCTTGAAGGAGGCCGAGGAGATCCAAAAGCACCTCCTCGCACAGGACCAGGCGATCTCGGACATCGTGGATCGTCTCGAGAAGATGATGAGCCACGAAGAGGACAAGGCTCCGGGGAACGAACCCGGGTAGTAGACCGGTTCTCGTGAAGGGCCAGTTGGCGTTGTCAATGTTCTCGGCACTCGGCACGACGACCACGAACCCGATCGTCCACCAAGGTTCTGCGTTGCCCGCTGCGCGCGTCGTCATCATCGCGGTGCCGACGATCGCTCTGACGACTCTTTGGTGGCTGACGCGTCACCGCGGCGGCGGGCGTGGTCGCCCGTGACCATTCCGTACGTGCCCCTCGACGAACGCGGTTGGCGACTCGCCATGGGCCTTCGTCCGTTGGCCCTCGCCCAGTGGCTCGAGGTCGACGACCGGCGCGACGAGGAACTCGCCCTCAAGTCGAGGCTCCTCGCCGAGCAGCCCGACGTCGTCATCGCGACCCGTCGCGAGGGGGACGAGGCGAGCGCGGAACTGCTCGACGAGGTGCTCGCCTTTCTTCGCACCAACCACCCAGAGTTGGCTCGCGACGTGACCGAGGGCGAGCATCCCGTCGTCGCGGCGAGTCGATTGATCCAGGAGGACCTCTGTGTGCTCGTACACGACGACACGTGGCGCCTCCAGGCGGCCTGCGTCTGCTTCCCGTCGCGCTGGAGTCTCGCGAGCAAGATCGGCACCACCCTCGATGACATCCACCGTCCGGTGCCGCTCTACGAGGACGAGCTGGCGCGACCGACGAATTCGTTCTTCGATCGTTTGCGACCGGATCGATCGTTTTGGCGACTCAACTGGACGCTGCTCGACAACGTCGATCTCTATCAACCGACGTCGACTCGTCGGAGCCCTCGTGGAGGCCGCGACGACTGGTTCTTTCGCGTCGAACGCCAGACCCTTCGTCAACTCCCTTCGACCAACGCCATCGTCTTTACGATCCGCACCTACGTGGCCTCGCTCGGGGTGATGATTGACGACCACCCCGAGTTTGGTGAACATCTGGTGCGCGCCCTCGATGAGGCTCCCGCGACAATGCAGGAGTACAAGGGTTGGTGCGGCGTGGCGTCGCAACTTCGCTCAGCACTCAGCACGTAGCGACGTGACGACACGGTGTTAGACCGGGGAAATGAGAATCCTCGCTCGATTCGGCGCGGTCGCGCTTGTGGCGACCTTCGCCACTGGGGCCAGCGCGGTGGCGTCCGGTCGCGACCCGGGTCTGCCCAATCCCGTCGCGACCCCTGGTGCCACCAATCCGCGGGTGTCCCAGGCGACGATTCACTCCACGATCTGCGTCTCGGGCTACTCGTCGAGCGTCCGCCCGCCCGAGTCCTACACCGAGAGACTGAAGTACCACCAACTGGACAATGGCTATAACGTGCACGGCGACACGCGAGCGTCGGACTATGAGGAGGACCACCTCATCCCGCTGGAGGTGGGGGGCAATCCGACCTCAGTGAAGAACCTGTGGCCCGAACCGTGGAACACGACGTGGAACGCGGGCAGGAAGGACACGCTCGAAAACACGATGCACCGCCTCGTCTGTTCGGGAGCGGTGCCGCTCAGGACGGCGCAGCGGATCTTCGCGACGAACTGGATCGCGGGCTACCAGCGCTACGTTGCCGGTTAGGACCTGATCAGGTCCTTCGCGATGGCGATCACCTGCATCTCGTCGGTTCCGGCGTAGATGCGCAGCACCCGGGCGTCGCGGCTCAGTTGTTCGACGCGGTACTCGGCGATGTAGCCGTTGCCCCCGAAGATCTGGATCGCGTCGTCGGCGACCTGACAGGCGGCCTGTGCGGCGTAGAGCTTCATCGCCGAGGCTTCGGCGAGTGTGGGAACGGCACCGTCGGCGGAACGTTCGACGTGGGCGAAGACCATGTTCCTCACGTTGATGCGCGCGACCTCCATCTGGGCGAGCTTCAACTGGATGAGTTGGAAGTCGCCGATCGGCGTGCCCCACAGCGTGCGGTGGCGCGCGTAATCGATCGAGAGCTTGACGCACTCTTCGATGACGCCGAGTGACATCGCGGCCACGCCGGCACGTTCGGCGACGAAGTTGTCCTTGGCGCTCTGGCGTCCACCGCCGCGAGGCTCTTCGGTCTCTCCGAGCAGTCGATCACGTCCGACGCGCACGTCGCTCAGAAAGACCTCGCCGGTGGGCGAGGCGTGCTGACCCATCTTGCGCATTGGCTTGGCCTGCTCGAGTCCGGGCATGCCCCGGTCGAGCACGAACGTGAGTACCTTGCGATTGCGGATCTCGCCGCCGCTCCCGTCGTCCAACTTCGCGTAGAGCACGATCGTGTCGGCGTAGGGGCCGTTGGTGATCCAGGTCTTCTG
>DAIOEY010000091.1:0-7427 GCA_036745995.1 Acidimicrobiales bacterium
GAGATCGTCGGCCCTCGGTCGCCTTCATCGCCCGAATCTGTTCGCTAGCCGCCGTTTCTGCGTGACTGGCGGACGAACATTGGCGTCGTCGCGTGGACGGCCCTACGTTCGGCCCGCGACTCCGATTCCGCGCCTGTCGCTCTGATACGGCCCGTGATTGGCTCACCCGAGGCGTTCTTGAATGGGGGGCAACTCGCTTCGAGGATGCCCGGTCGAGGCGACGGTGTTCGATCTTCGGCCGTCCCCGGCAGTTACGATCGCCTCGGATTCTGCGCGACCCGCGGTGCCGGTTGCCAGGGTCGATGAGTGGTGCCGGCCGGCCTTCCTACCGAGATCCTTGGATTCACCGGACTTTGTCGGTCAATCGAGTTCGGGATCGTCAGGAATGCAGTAGTTGACATTGCCCCGTCTACGTGATAGTACGTATCTACACGCGTAGTACTACGGTAGTTGGTTTAGCGATTGACTACACATTCGTACCGGGGGGAAGATATGGCGATCAAGGTTGATGACAGGACCCATCTGACGGATCCAGTGGCCGTGGCCATTCGCCTACGCCCACAGGAGCGCGAAGGGATCGCCCAACGTTTCAGCGCGTCCGACCCGACCCCGGGGTTGGACATCGCGCGCCACCCGCTCGTGGCCCGTGTGCTGCGTAACCGCAAGTTCCAGTTCCTACTCATCTTGCCCAATCAGATCGTGTTCTGGACGGTGATCTTCGTGGGTCTCTTCGGCACGGCCATACCGGGTCTCAACTTTGGTGCGGCGATCACCTGGTACGTCTGGTTCTGCCTCGTGTTCGTGATGATGGTCGTCGTCGGGCGGGCGTGGTGCGCGATGTGCCCCTTCGGAGGATTCGCCGAGTGGATCCAGCGCAAGTCGTTCTTCCAGCGCACGCAGAAGACGCTGGGCCTTGGACGCAAGTTCCCCGAACCCCTCGCTCGTCTGGGCTTCATCCTCCCGGTCGGTTCCTTCCTCCTGCTCACCTGGATCGAGGAGTACTTCAACATCGCGGGACCGGGTAACCCGGCCTTGACCAGTTTCATGGTGATCGGCATCGTCGCCACCGCGCTCGCCTTCTTCATGATCTTCGAGCGTCGGACGTTCTGTCGCTACATCTGTCCGCTGACGTCGGTGATCGGCACCATTGGTTCCATGGGCTCGGTGGCCGGATTCCGCACCCGCGACCGGGACAAGTGCGTGAGCTGCGAGACCAAGGACTGCATGCGCGGCGGCGACGATGGATTCGGTTGCCCGTGGTACACGTGGCCGGCCAGCGCGGACTCCAATCTCTACTGCGGGTTGTGCACCGAGTGCTACAAGTCGTGTTCGGAGGACAACATCGGCCTGTTCCTCCAGAAGCCGCTGACGTCGGTGGTCGCGCCGACGCGTCGTCGCGCCGACGTGGCGTGGGCGATCGTGCTGTTGTGGGGGCTGGTGCTCTACCAGCAACTCAATGCACTGAGCTTCTACGGCACCCTCGAAAGCTGGCTCAACACCCACCTCCACTTCCCCCACTATCCCAATCCGGTGGCGTACCTCGGGTTGATCGGGCTACTCGCTCTGGCGACCGCGGGCGTCACCTGGGGCATCGCGGCGCTCAGTGCGCGACGCGATCTCAACTTCGATCGGGCCGGTAGTTTCGTCGACCGAGGCTCGCGGTTCCGCGCGTACTTCGTCCCGGTCAGTTACGGGCTCATCCCCGTGGTTGGTGCGGACTACTTCGCCCGCCAACTGCCCAAGTTCTTCCAGCACGCCCCGCGGGTGATTCCGGCGGTGCAACACGTCTTCGGATTCTCCGGTACGAGCTCGTCGCTCTACAACGTCCCGATCCTCTCCGACCCACGGATCATCGCCGTGCAAGTCGCCGTGATGGCCCTGGGCACCCTAGGTGCACTGTGGGCGACGTGGCGGATCACGAATCGTGAGCTCGTTGGCGTCAGTCGCAACGCCCTCGTCGTGCGCTCGGCCACACTGGGCCTGACGGCCGTGTGCGGCGTGGTTGCCGCCCTGCTCTACGTGGCGATACAGGCCGCGGACTGATTGACGATGAAGACCAACTCTCACCTCAGTCCGGATCTGCCGGAGACGAAGGAGTCACGATGACCCAGACCATCTCATCGGGTGTCGACGCGTTTGGCGCACGGCCCACCGTAAGGATCCTCGCCGACCGCTGCGCAGGCTGCCAGGAGTGCGTGATCCGGTGCCCGACCGGAGCGTTGTCGATGGACGCGAAGCGATGGGTGGCTCTCGACGACAGCGACCTCTGTGTCGGCTGTCGCCAGTGCGAGCGCACCTGCCCGTTCTCGGCCATCGTCGTCGAAGGGCCGATGCTCGTCGGGCCCCGGGTGGATCCGCTGCCCAACCACCCCGTTCACTTGCGCGGTGACATTCAAGAGATCCGATCGGGATTCATCGGCTGGACCGAAGCTCTGGCCGAGGCCGACCGTTGCCTCCAGTGTCCGGACCCGACGTGCGTGCGCGGCTGCCCGGCGCACAACGACATCCCGGGTTTCATCGCGGCGGTGCGCGAACGCGACCTCGCGGGCGCCCACCAGATCTTGGCTCGGACCTCGGTCATCCCCGACATCTGTTCGCGGGTCTGCAACCAGGCCGCGCAGTGTGAGGGGGCGTGTAGCTGGTCCCTCGCGGGGGGCACTCCCGTGGCCATCGGGCGTCTCGAGCGCTTCGTCGCCGACAACATGCCGGTCCCGTCACCGACGGTCGTCCCAGTGGACGACCCGTTGTCTGTGGGGATCGTCGGTTCGGGTCCCGCTGCGGCCGGGGCCGCCTGGGACCTCGTCGAAGCGGGCGCCGCCGTCACCGTCTACGAGAAGGACGAGGTTCCCGGGGGACTGTGCGTGTGGGGCATCCCGGACTTCACGCTGGCCGAGGACATTGCGCTGCGGCCATGGCGACAGCTCGAGCGCGCCGGACTTGACCTGCGCTGCGAGGTCGAGATCCACGCGAAGGACCTGGACCGTCTCCTCGCAATCCATGACGCGTTGATCGTCGCGAACGGCGCCGGCGTGCCCCTGCGTCTGCCAGTGCCCGGGGCCGACCTGGACGGCGTGGTCGAGGCGACGTCGTTCCTTCAGGGCGCGAGGGTGGCGCTCGAACCGACGGGTGACCCTCGCGCATTTTGCACCACGTTGGGCCTCGGCGACGCGGACTTCGGGCGCAGCGTTCACGTTCTGGTCCTCGGCGCCGGCAACACCGCCATGGACGTGGCCAGAACGGCGCGACGACTGGGCATGTCCGCGACGTGCATCGACTGGCTCGACGAGCGGTTCGCCCTCGCGCGACCCGACGAGTTGGCCGAAGCTCGCCACGAGGGTGTCGAGATCCGCTTTTCGCACACGCTGACGGCGCTGCGAGGTGTGTCGGGCCGGGTGGCGCGCGCCGACCTCGCGCGCACTGAGCAGAACCACGCGGACAAGCGCCCCAAGGTTCTCGCCGACGACGCCGTGGAGATGGAGGTCGACCTCGTTGTTATGGCGATGGGCTATCGCAACGACCCCGACTTCGTCAACGTCCTCCCGGGCACCCCGCTGCGGCGTGAGACCGCCGGGGTCGCCGACCGACGTTGGCAGGCGAGTGGCATCCTGGCTAACCCGGCGTCCGCGTACGCCAACCACAACGACGTCGGCGCACTGGCCCTCAAGCGCGAAGTCAGCCTGTGGGCGGCCGCGCTGCCGGTGAGCGAACGCCTCTGGGTGGTGGGTGACGCGCTGACGGGCCCCGCCACGGTTGTCGAAGCCATGGCGCAGGGTCGCCGCGCCGCTCGGGCGGTGCTCGACGCGTGTCCGACGAGACCCGGCGGAACTGACCGTGCTTCGTCGCGTCGGTCCGAGCGCGTGCTCGTCTGCTACGCGAGCGTCGGTGGCAAGACTGCTCGCGCCGCCCAGGAGATAGCCGACGGATTCGCGGCGCACGGGCTCGTGGCCACGGTCTTGCCCATCTCGAAGGTGGGCGCCCGCGAGCTGGCGTCGGCTGACTACGTCGTGGTGGGTACGTGGGTCGAAGGATTCGTGGTCGCCGGCGTCGGTCCGGCGCGGGCGATGCGCAAGTGGCTGGAACGACTGCCCCGCCTCGGCGCCAAGCCGGTCGCGATCTTCTGCACCTTCGGCGTCTCCTCAAAGGGCACCCTGTCCTCGATGCGCCGGGCTCTCGAAGCCACGGGCGCGGTCGTCGTTGCTCAGGCGGCCTTCGGCCCGAAGGAGCTCGGCACGGCCGGTGGGGTCTTCGGTCCCCGATCGTTCGGTGAGGAACTCGCGAACAAGGCGACGGCCAAAGAGGAGACGTCGGTGCCCGTCGCGTAGTGCAACAAGCCAGTGGGATTCAAGGGGGAAGAGATGGCAGAAGAGCTCGGCTACCGACGCAAGATCGCGCGAATCTACATCTGGCTGTTCCGACCGCTCGCGCCGCGCGGGCCCCGAAGTTCCTGGTTCGACCAGTTGACCGCACGGTGGTGGACACGGATAGACATCATGGCCTTTCGCCACCTCGGCGTCAGTCTGGGCGTCCGGGCACTGGGCGTGGACGCAGTACTCCTGTTGCGAACGCGGGGGCGCTCCAGTGGCGAGGTGCGTGAGGTCCTAGTCGCCTACGTGGAAATGGACGGGATCCCGTACGTCTGCGCCGCCAACGGCGGCTCCCATCGGGCCCCGGCGTGGTACGGGAATCTTAAGTGCGGCGGTCCGGCCGAAATCGAACGTCACGGACGGCGTGAGGTCGTGGTCCCGACGATCCTCGAGGGAGCTCAGCGCGAGACGGCCTTTGAGCAGGTGTACCGGGCATTCCCTCACGTGCGTCTCTACCTGGCCCACACGAGTCGTCCATTTCCCATCGTGCGACTCGCTCCTCTCGTCGCGTTGACTTCGGAATCGTCTTCGTGGCCGGAGTTGGCCATGGTTGGGGCGCTCGCGCGGTCCTAGCGGCAGACGGTCGTACCGCTTTAGTCAGGTGGACGTTGGATCGTGAGTTCCTCCTCGAGGAAGCGAGCCATCCGACGCAAGAGCGAGCGTATCGTCGCGTGCGCCACGCGGGACAACACCTTTTCGTCGAGAACGTGGCCGGCCCGACCGAGGGGCGGACGGTAGTGGCCCGAGAGACTGAGTTCGGTCCGGTCGGGATCGACCGCGGACACGTGGAGTTCACCCTTGAACCGCGGGAAGAGCCCCGACGGACCAGTGGCCTCCCACGAGACCGGGATGACCAGATCGTCATCGGTCCCACGGGGCGTCGCGAAGTCAACGGCGACGACCTTGCCGAGCCAGCCCGGTCCACCCGGTCCGATCCGAACGAGTACCTTCTCCTCCTCGGAGTGGGCCGCCTCCACGTGGGGGACCAGCCAGGAGTTCTCGGCCCGCAGGCGCTTCGCCACGACCGGTGCCGCGAGTTCGACGTGTACCGAGTCGTTGACCGCCACCGTTTGCTCGTGCTGGCGATGGCCGTCACCTGATCCGGCGTACGTGCCCGCCCGGATCGCGCGGTCTCGCTCGAGCAGGTCGGCCAGACTCGTCGAGGCCAGGACCGACCGCAGTGCCGTGGACGCCGCCTTCCACGTTTCGTGCACCGGACAGACTGACTCCCAGTCGCAGGGGTCGTCACCCAGAACACAACTCTCGGGCGCCAGCGATCCCTCAGCCGACTCCACGATTTCGAGCAGGTTCACCTCGATCGGTGGCCGAGAGAGGGAGTAACCGCCGTTGGTGCCGAAGAATGACTGGGCGATTCCGGCACGGCTGAGGTCTCCGAGGATCTGGGAAACGTACGTCCTCGGAATTGACATCTCGACCGCGACCTGGCGCAACTTGGTCGGCACGCCTGATTCGTAGCTCCTGGCGAGGCAGATGGCCGAGCGCACCACGTAGTCGCCCCTCTTGGTGAGACCAAGATTCATTGGGCAAGTGTAGCGGTCGTCTCTACGTTCAGCGCCGCGACACAGTCGCTGAACGCGGACGAAGGGCGCGACGTCTCTGTGAAAGCGAGAAGTGCGGGTCTCTGCCTCGACGTACCGCCGCGCCGTGGGGCGTGGAGAGGCGAGTACTTTGGAAAGATGGCGCCCGGACGTGACACAGTTTCCGCGGAGCGGGTGATCCGCGCACCGGCCGCGGTGATTTTCGACGTGATCGCCGACCCCAGTCGCCACGTCGACTTCGACGGCTCGGGGTCGGTGAGGAGAGCCTCGCAGGAGGCGCCGGCGCGACTCTTCCAGGGAGCCGTGTTCGTGATGGAAATGAAGCGCAGCCTCCCCTACGGCATGGCCAATACCGTCGTCGAGTTCGAGGAGAACCGGGTTATCGCCTGGGCGCCGCGATTCGCTAACGGTCGGGCCCGGAAGTTCTTCGGTCGCGTCTGGCGCTACGAGTTAGAGCCCGTAGAGGACGGAACGCTGGTCCGTGAGACCTGGGACGTCTCGCACGACCGGCTCCGGATCTTCCTGCGTCTTCTGTTCTCGGCGCCCTTTCGTCGCGACATGGAGGAGTCGCTTCGATTGCTCGATGGCCTCGTCACCACGCCAATCTGAGCGTTCGAGAATCGAGAGCGGATCGGGTAGGGGTCGCCCGCTCTTGGGGGACTGCTATCTCGAGCCCTGCGCTGCGATTTTGTATAAGTGTGCGGCCGGCCCGAATTGGGTCCATCGGCGACAATAAGGTCGGCCCTCGTGGTGGCCTGACGCGAGACGTTCGTCGTGCGCGGTGGACAATTAAAGCCGAGTTGGTTACGGCGGTTGTCTACCGCCGCGTGACTTCGCGATGTTGGTCGACCTCAACCTCCGGGGGCGGCTCGCCCTCGACTGTTTCGCCAGCGAGACCATTACCTCGGACGAGTCGAAGAGGCGTTTGATCGAATGGAGCGCGGAGAGGTACTGCGTTCCGTCGTCGTCTTTTGATGATGGATCTGGTCCGTACGGAGGGAATATTCTCGCCGGAGGGATCGGACTTCACGGGCGAGCGACTGTACATTCATGTCGCAGCGCGTAGGGATCGATCAGGCAGCGTGCCGCGTCGCCGGAGCGATGCACCCGCGCCAGAGGCAAAGGACCAAACCGCCGGTGCGTGAACCGGTCCCGCGCCAACCGGCGGCGGGCTTACTGGAGTACACGCGGGGTGCGCCCCAAGATGGTCGTCGTGGTGCTTGGCGTTCCAGGGATCGTCGTGGTGGTCGTCGTCGTCGTGGTGGTCGTCGTCGACGTCGTAGTGGTCGACGTCGTGGTTGTCGTCGCCGCGTAACTCGCGAGGTCACTCAGGTAGACGGCCTTGGCCGTGAGGTACTTGTTGACGGTGGCGGGCCAGTTCGTCCAGGTGCGCTCCAGTTTCGCGATAGCGCCGGCGCGCAGGACGCTGATCGGCTGGAGCGGCGAAGTGAACACGGGCGGGACCATCGCGGTGAAGGCCCAGCCGCAACCCGGACCGGTCTGG
>DAIOEY010000092.1:0-7408 GCA_036745995.1 Acidimicrobiales bacterium
CTGCGAAAGACCGTCACGATGGCCATCGAGCAATCCTGCCACAGTCAGAACGGACACTGAACGCACTTGATGCCGGCACGAGCCACGTGACGACGCCGCAGCGCGGCGCACCATCGCGCTGCGCCGTCAACGGAGATCCGCACGACCTCGCTGCGGTAGACGAGGCGTCGAACCTTCGTATAATCTCACTATGAGACCGCTTCGCTTCAGACAGCTGTTCGCGCGTCGTTTCGCCGTGGCGGCACTCCTCCTCTCGCTGGCGGCGCTGCCGTCAGCGAGCTCGGCCGCGCCGGGTACGACGGTGCGTCACGGCGTGCCCGCGTTCCACCACGTCTTCGTCGTCGTGATGGAGAACCTCGACTACCAGTCCGCTATGGCCACGCCAGGACTCGCCCATCTCGCCGCCACGTGGGCGCTCGCGACAAACTCCTACGGCGTCTCGCACCCGAGCCTGCCCAACTACCTCGCGCTCACGGGCGGCAGCACTTTTTCGATCACCAGTGACTGCGTTGACTGCTACGTAAACGCCCCGAACCTGTTCAGTCAGTTGGCGAGCTCGCGTCACAGCTTCGACGCCTTTCTCGAAGGAGTAGTGGGATCGTGCTACCTGAGTCCGTGGGGCGGCGTTGGTTACGCGAGCAAACACAACCCCTTTCGCTACTTCGACAACGTCCGCAGCTCACCGACGCTCTGCTCGCACCTGCGTCCACTTACCCAACTCGCGCCGCTGCTCCGCGGTCCCTCGTCCGGGGTCCCTGACTTCGTCTGGGTGACGCCGGACCTCTGTCACGACGGACATGACTGCTCGCCGAGTACCGCGGCCACGTGGCTCACGACGTTCGTCCGATCGGTCACCTCGAGTGCGGCGTGGCGCGATCACGGCGTGCTTTTCGTCACGTGGGACGAGAGCGACGGCGGAAACTCCGGCGTCGTGAACGGTCGCATGGTCGGATCCAGCGGCGGTGGCCACGTCATGACTCTGGTGATCGCCCCAGGTTTGCGCGGTGGCTTGCGCGTTGGTGTCGCCTACAACCATTACTCACTGCTCGCCACCGTCGAGGACGCCTTGGGACTTCCGCTGCTCGCGAACGCACGAAAGGCCACGGCCCTCTCGGCATTCTTTCGCGGCAGCTAGGTGATCAACTCTCGAACGAGTACTTGAAGATCGGTGGGAAGGGATCAGGTGTCGCGACTACCGCCGGGCGAAACCTCTCGTACTCCATGCGCTGCGCTACCTCATTGGCCGCCTCGTGTGAGACCTCACGTTCCACGACCCAGAGGGCGAGATCGATGCCGCTGGTGACGCCCCCACTCGTCACGAGATCACCGTCGTCAACGACGCGATCGTCGACGACGGTGACGCCGAGTGCGCGCAGGTCCTCCTGGGCGGCGTGGTGCGTGTTCGCCCGGCGACCCTCGAGAAGCCCCGCGTGAGCGAGGAGCAGCGATCCGGTACAGACTCCGGCGATCAATCGAGACGTCTTGGCGGCACCGGCGATGAGGGGTAGCCAGTCGCCTCGCTGGACCTCCCCCCACGCCCCGACGTCACTTCTGCTGGCCCAGCCACCCCCGACGACGACGAGCACGTCCGCTTCGCCCGCAACGTAGACCGCGTCGGCTCGAAAACGAAGTCCGAAGGCCCCGCGAACCTTCTCCGCCTTCGAGAACGTCACGAGACGGGTATCGATGTCAGCGCCCAGACGCTGGGCCGATCGAAAGACCTCCAAGGGGCCGAGCGCGTCCATCTCATCGAGGCCATCGAAGACGGTGATGTCGACGCGCACTCGAAGAAGATACCAACGTTTGCACACGACCGCTTCGCAAGTTCTCGTCCTCAGCCGTAGGGCGATCGCCACTCGGTGAGCAGACGGTACTGTTCAGACGTGTTCTCTCGACCGTGGCGCCGCTCGCTCGAATCGCGAACGAGTGCCCGCAAGGGACGACGTCGAAGCCTCCTCGAGTGGGCTGTCTTCGCGGTCGCGGCGGTGACGGCCTCGCTGCTCATCCGGACGTTCGTGTTCCAGACCTTCTACATTCCCTCCAAGTCAATGAAACCGACGCTCCTCATCGGCGACCGGATCCTCGTGGACAAGCTCAGTGTCCAGTTCGGCACCATCAACCGGGGCGACGTGGTCGTCTTCAAGGCACCTCCCGACGTCAGCCGGGAATGCAATGATCCGGTGACCGACCTGGTCAAGCGGGTCATCGGACTGCCCGGTGACCATCTGACGTCGCGGGGCAACACCATCTACGTGAACGGCGCAGCGCTCGTGGAGCGATGGCCGCACTTCGAACCACTCGGCACGGCGATCGGCCACGTCACCGTGCCACGCGGCCGGTACTTCATGATGGGTGACAATCATTTCAACTCGTGCGACAGTCGCACGTGGGGTACGGTGCCACGTACGGACATCATCGGCAAGGTCTTCATCAAGGTCTGGCCGTTCAAACGATTCGGCTTCCTCTAAGCCGTCGTCGGATCGACCACCAGTTCCCCGAGGCTGGGCGGAGGCTCTCTAGGCGAGCGCCTGTGCGAGATCGGCCACGAGATCGTCGATGTCCTCGATCCCGACGCTCAGTCGGATCAGATTGGCCGGAGGTTCGAGCGTCGACCCGGTCGTCGAGGCGTGGGTCATAGCGGCTGGAAGTTCGATGAGGCTCTCCACGCCGCCGAGTGACTCGGCCAAGGTGAAGACCGTCGTCGATTCGCACACCCGACGCGCCTTCTCGGCGCCTTCTCGCAACGTGAAGCTGACCATGCCGCCGAAGTCGCTCATCTGGGATCGGGCGACCTCGTGTCCGGGGTGGTCGCCGAGGCCCGGGTAGTAGACGTGCGCGACGGCCTCGTGCCCGGCGAGGAACGCGGCGATCCAACGCGCGTTGGCGCAGTGGCGCTCCATGCGGACCCCGAGCGTCTTCAGTCCTCGAATCAAGAGATAGCAGTCGAGTGGTCCGGGCACCGCGCCGATGGCGTACTGGTGGAACCGCAGCTGCAGGGCGAGCGCGTCGTCATTGGTCGCGACGAAACCACCGACGACGTCGGAGTGACCACCCACGTACTTGGTCGTCGAATGCACGACGACGTCGGCCCCGAGGGAGAGCGGACGCTGCAGGTACGGCGTCGCGAAGGTGTTGTCGACGATCAGGCGCGCACCTCGTTCGTGCGCGAGCTCGCTCAACTGGGTGATGGACACCACGTTCAGCATCGGGTTGCTGGGCGTCTCGAGCCAGAGCATCTTGGTCGATTCTTCGAACGAATCGCGCACCGCGTCGAGGTCGCTCAAGTCCACGCAGGTCAGTTTCAGACCCCAGTCGCCAAAGACGCGGGTCAGGAGACGGTAGGTGCCGCCGTAGGCGTCGTTGCCGAGGATGACGTGGTCGCCGGGCGCCAGCGTGCGCAGCAGCGCGTCCTCACCGGCCAGCCCCGAGGCGAAGGCGACGCCGTGGCGAGCCTCCTCGAGTCCGGCGAGACAGACCTCGAGCGCCGCGCGGGTCGGATTGTCGACGCGGGCGTAGTCACTGAATCGCGTGACGCCGACGCCGTCCTGGGCGTAGGTCGACGTGAGAAAGACGGGCGGGTTGACGGCCCCGGTCACCGGGTCGGGCTCTGAGCCGAGGTGAATCGCCCGCGTGTTGAAGCCGGTCACTGCGCGCTCTTCTGTTCCAGGTAACCGAGTAGGTCACTGCGCGTGAGCACCCCAACGGGGTGGCCCCCGTCGAGGACCAGCACGCCGGCTGACGAGCTGAGTCGTTTCGTCAGTTCGCCGACGCTCATCCCGACACCCACCATCGGCATCGGCGCGTCCGCCACCTCCTTCACGCGAAGGTCCAGCACACTGGCGTCACGCGTGGTCGCCTCCAAGAGGCCCAGTTCGCTGAGTGAACCCGACACCTCCTTCGCGGCGAGCGGCAGTTCCGCCGTCACGCTCACGAGGAGCTGGGACACGTCGTTTTCGCGCATCAACGAGATGGCGTCGCGCACCAGGGTCTCCTCGGTGACGAGCACCAGATCGGCCAGTCCCATCGACTGACGCTTCGTCTTGGCCGCCAGCACGTCGCCCGCGTCCATCTCGTTGTGGGGTCGCAGGAAACCGAAGTCCGACATCCAGGTGTCGTTGAATATCTTGGACAGGTACCCCCGTCCCGAGTCGGGAATCAGCACGACGACGACCGCCTCCTTGGGCAGTGGACGCGCCACCTTCAAGGCGGCCGCCACCGCCGTCCCGCCCGAACCCCCGATCAGGATGCCCTCGCGTTGGGTCACGGCGCGCGCCATCGAGAAGGCCTCGGCGTCGCTGATCGCGATCACCTCGTCGACGAGCGACGGATCGTAGTTCTCCGGCCAGAAGTCCTCGCCCACGCCTTCGGTCAGGTACGGCCGACCCGACCCACCCGAGTAGACCGAGCCCGTCGGATCCGCCGCGATGATCCTGATGGCGGGATTCTGTTCCTTGAGGTAACGCCCGACGCCCGTGATGGTCCCGCCGGTTCCCGCGCCCGCGACGAAGTGCGTGACGCGCCCCTTGGTCTGGGTCCAGATCTCGGGACCCGTCGTCTCGTAGTGGGCCCGCGGATTGTTGGGGTTCGAGTACTGATCCGGGCGAAAGCCGTTCGGCGTCTCCTTGGTGAGCCGCTCGGCCGTTGAGTAGTACGAATCGGGGTGCTCGGGCGCCACCGCGGTCGGACAGACCACCACCTGGGCCCCGTAGGCGCGCAACAGGTCGATCTTCTCTGGTGCCATCTTGTCGCTCATGACAAAGACGCACTTGTAGCCGCGCTGGGCGGCCACGATCGCCAGCCCGACGCCGGTGTTGCCACTAGTGGGCTCGATGATCGTCGAACCGGGTCCGAGGAGACCGTCACGCTCGGCCGCCTCGATCATCGTGAGGGCGGGCCGGTCCTTCGAACTCCCACCGGGATTGGTCGTCTCGAGCTTGGCGACGAGGTCACAGGCGAGACCGTCCGCGATCTTGGCCAGGCGAACCATTGGGGTGTTGCCAATCAGTTCGAGGGGGCTCTCGGCGACGTCCATATCGGAGTAGTACATAACGTTTCGTTTCAACTAGGTGGATCGACCTGCGACGAGGAGGGTGCCTTCTCCCGCCACTCTAAAGGAGAACGGCGCGAAGCGTCGTGAGCGACTTCTCGACGATTTTGCATTGGTGACGTCCAGCTGGCGACGCGTTCAACCGAGAAACGACGCCAGCGATGCGGCGAGCGCAGGCGCGTTGCGCTCGGCGACGGACACGTTCAGGTCCATGAGGTCCAGTATTTGGGCCACCTGCTGCTGCCCGGCCAGGACGGGATTCTCCTCGTGGAACCGGCGCACCTCGCGCGCGAACGCGGCGTCGGACGCAAAGGTGACGACCCCCGCCGCCATCGCCACGGGTGAACCGACCGGGAAGCGCTCCATCGCTTCGCTCCACCGCTCGCTCATGGCCCTCCAGACGACCGGACCCGAGACGCGGTTTCGAACGAGCGCGCCGATCAGGTACGGGGCGTCCTGGGTGCGCACTTCACCAAAAGCCCGCCCGAAAACCTCCATCGCGACCTCGACGTCGTCGGTGCCCGCCGGAGCGAAGAGGTAGCGTTGCTCGTCCTGCGGGGTCGCGGCACTCTTACGGCGTTGTTCGCAGATCGCGACGTCACCCGGACGATGTTGGTGCATCGTGATCGCGACGATGGCGTCAGCGAGATCACCGCGCAGCGAACCGGTGTCGAATCGCGACGCCGCCTCGGCCATGATGGCTTCGTCGCGCCCGAACGTGCCGAGCACGTTGATCACCGTCGCGCGCAACTCGCCCGCCTGGGTCGTCTCGCCCTTGACCGGTTCCCAGCCGAGTCGCGCGAACACCGGACCGAAGAGACGGTGCACCACGCCCGCGAGCACCACGCGACCCGACTCGTCGACGATCCGGTTGACCAGGGCGACGGCCCTCACGACGACGTCCCAGGTGGACGGTTCGTCGAGTCCGGCGAGTCCGTCGGCCAACGTGAAGAGGTCGACGAACGACGAACGGCCGACGAGAATCGACGACCAGGTGTCGGAGAACAGCACGGCACGCTCGAGCTCGTCGAGTTCACCGAGTCGAGCCGCGATGGCGGTGAGATGCGCCGAGGAGTAGGCGGTTCGGTAGAAGCCCGAACCGCCCGCGTTCACGACGCCGTCCTGACCCAGCGCGATCGTGTCGCTGGGACCGTCGAGGAGGTGCGTCGTCGTGTCACCGCCGCCGAGGGAACGCGCGAGAACCGGTACCTTCCACGAACGGCCGATGTTGGACGGACCCGCCGCTGGTGCGTACGAGAACGGCTCCTGGGAGATGACGTCGCCGTCGACACTGATGAGCGGATAGCCGCCTTGGAGGATCCACGTGTCCATGATCGCGCCGACGGGCTCGCCCGAGACCGCCTCCAGCGCCGACCACAGGTCCGACGTGACCGTGTTGGCGTAGGCGTGACGCTCGAGGTAGAGACGGATGCCATCGCGAAACGTCTCGGCGCCGAGGTACTGCTCGAGCATGCGCAGCACCGCGCAACCCTTCACGTAGGTGAGGACATCGAACATCCCTCGACAGTCGTTCGGCGACACGACCTCGTACTCGATCGGTCGCGTCGAATGCTGGCCGTCGACCGAGAAGGCGATGTCGCGCTGCGGATTGAAACCCACCCACTTCTTCCACTCGGGTCGAAAGGCGTCCGAGCAGAGCGACTCCATGAAGGTGGCGAAGGCCTCGTTCAGCCAGATCCCCTCCCACCAGTCCATCGTCACGAGGTCGCCGAACCACATGTGGGCCAGTTCGTGGTTCACGACCAGCATCACGTGTTCGAGTTCGCTGTGCGACGCGGCGGCCCGATCGATCAAGAGCTCGGTCTCTCGGAAGGTCACGCATCCGAGGTTCTCCATGGCGCCCGCCGCGAAGTCCGGGATCGCAACGAGATCAATCTTGTCGCCGACGTAAGGAATGGCGAAGTAGTCGCTGAAGAACTCCAGTGCGTGCACCGCAGCCTCCATCGCCCACTCGGTCAAGTGGCCCTTACCGATCGGGTAGACGACACGCAGCGGCGTTCCGGCGGCCACGGTGACGGGCGACTCCTCGAAGGGACCGACCACGAACGCCACCAGATAGGTCGACATGACGATGGTCGTCGCGAACCGGATCTCCCTTTGACCGTCACCGAGTGAGCGCGACGACTCCTCGTTGGTGTTGGAGAAGGCCGCGAGGCTCGCGGGGATCGTCAGGGCGACCTGGAAGGTGGCCTTGAACGAGGGCTCGTCCCAGCACGGGAAGGCCCGTCTCGCGTCCGTGGACTCGAACTGCGTCGTCGCGATTACGTGACTGACGCCGTCGCCGTCCACGTACGTCGATCGATAGAAGCCGTGGAGTTGGTCATTGAGCTGTCCGGCGAA
>DAIOEY010000093.1:0-3821 GCA_036745995.1 Acidimicrobiales bacterium
CCCGGGTCTGGCACCTCGAGCCTTCCCTGAGCGACCCCGACACGGTGCTCGCGGGGGTAGAGGACGCGGCGCTGTTTCAATCGAGCGACGGCGGACTCAGCTGGCAGGAACTCTCGGGACTGCGCGGTCACGGTTCGGGACCGTTCTGGCAACCGGGTGCCGGTGGCATGTGCCTGCACACGATCATCGTCAGCCCCACCAATCCCCAGAGGATCGTCATCGCGATCTCCTCGGCCGGCGTCTTTCGCAGCGATGACGGCGGCGTGAGTTGGCACCCGATCAATCGGGGCCTGCACTCTGAGGGCATCCCCGACTCGGACGCGGAGGTCGGTCACTGCGTTCACCACGTCGCGATGCACGCAAGTCGCCCGGACGTGTTGTTCATGCAAAAGCACTGGGACGTCATGCGCAGCGACAACGCCGGCGACTCCTGGGTTGAAGTGAGTGGCAACCTGCCCTCGGACTTCGGCTTCACCATCGACGTGCACGCGCACGAGCCCGAGACGGTCTACGTGGTGCCGATCACCAGTGACTCGGAGCACTTTCCGCCCGAAGGCAAGCTGCGCGTCTACCGAAGCCGCACCGGCGGCAACGAGTGGGAACCGCTTACGAAGGGGCTGCCGCAGGCCAACTGCTACGTCGACGTGTTGCGCGACGCGATGGCGGTGGACTCGTTGGACGAGTGTGGCGTCTACTTCGGCACGACCGGTGGTCAGGTGTACGCGTCGGCCGACGCCGGGGACTCCTGGAAACCGATCGTTCGTGACCTTCCGGCGGTGTTGTCGGTGGAAGTACAAACGTTGGCATGATCCGGGTGGTGCTGCCGGCACACTTGAAGACACTCGCCGGCGTCAATCGTGAGATCGAACTCGACGTGGAGGGGGTGCCCACCCAGCGCGCGGTCATTGACGCGCTCGAAGCACGCTTTCCCGCGCTCACCGGGACGATCCGCGACCCCGCGACCCAGCGCCGCCGCGTGTTCGTTCGCTTCTTCGCGTGTGAAGACGACCTGTCTCATGAACTTCCCGACACGCCGCTGCCCGACGCCGTCGTAACCGGGGCGGAGCCGTTCTTCATCATCGGGGCGATGGCGGGTGGATAGGAAACCGTTTCGCTTTCGTTGGCACCTCGATCAAGGCGGCACTGGCCCGGGTGCTGTGTCGGCCGGCGGGTGGCTCAGCGAGGTGCCGTCGGTTCGCCGGCCTCGCGCGGCGACCGCTGTTCTTCCAGCCATGTGGCGGCGTGAACCTTGGCCCATTGCTCACTGACCCGACCGGTGAAGATCGCCCGCAGTGATTCGCGGTGCGTGAAAGCCATGAGGACGTGTCCGACCACCACCACGAACACCACGAGAGCGAACGTGTCGTGGACGAACGTCGCGCCAGCGCGCAACGGCACCGAGAAGAACCGGAACCACTGCAGCATCGAACCGGTAGCCAGGAGGACGACGATCGCGCTGGCGACGAAGAGGGAGTTCAACTTCTGGCCCGGATTGAACTTGTCCGCCGCGACGCCCGACGTGCCAAGGGTCTTGAACCACATGATCTCGTCGCGCGTCCAGTAGCTGACCCTGCGTAGGTCGCGGCGCATTCGACGACCCCACGGTCCGACCAGCGAGATGATGACGGGCAGTGGCAACGCCAGTCCGGTCCAGAGATGGATTTGCTCGATCAGATGTCGGGGAAGCACGACGCCGAAGAAGGATCCGAAGTAGAGCGGGATCGCGGTCGCCATCAAGACGCCGAACATCGCCGCGTTGACCCAGTGGGTGACGAGTTGCACGCGGTCGAATCGAAGGATTCGAAGGAACCCGCGAGTCCTGGTTTCGGTCGTCGTCATCGCGCTACGTCAGCTGCGGATCGGGGTTCGTCGGACCCGTCGTGCCGTCGAGCCAGCCATTGACCGGGTACCCGTTCAACTCCCAGTAGCCAGGCACTTCCACATTGGAGACGCGAATGGCCGAGAGCCACTTGAGCGACTTGTAGCCGAACATCGGCGCCACGTAGAGGCGCACCGGCCCGCCGTGTTCGGTCGTGACGGGCGCTCCGAGCATGCGATAGGCGACGATCACGTCGGGCAGGTGCGCCTGGGCGATCGTGAGGCTCTCGGTGTCGGCCTGGTCGTAGGACTCGAAGGTCAGCGCGACGGCCCCGGGTTTCACGCCGACCCGGTCCAGGATCTCGGACAGTTGGACGCCCTCCCAGTGCACGTTGGGCACCTTCCAGCCGGTCACGCACTGAAAGGTCTTGGAGAACGACGTGACCGGCATCGCTTGCAGGTCGGCCATCGTGAAGGTCGTCGGCCGTTCGACGAGACCACTCACCTCGAGCCGGTACTTCTTGGCGCTGATCTTGGGGTACTGGCCAGTGATCGAGTAGATGCGGAAGCGATCACCTCCGGGCAAGAGACCGCCCAGACCCGAGCCGAAGACGTTGCCGAGGAAGTTCTGGACGTCGCTTCCGAAGGCAACGCCGAGCGCACCGACGGTGGCGACACCGAGAAAGACCCGTCGCCCGACGTTGACCCGATTGATCGGCTCAGGGGACGTCACGACGCGGAACCTCGAACCGTCGACGAAACGGCAACGACTGCTGAACGTACTACCTCGCTCACGTCCCTCGAATTCATTGCCCCGCCTCTCACGTCGACCACCCCTCCGCAAATCTCGCCGCCGGTTGAGCGTTCGTCACTCTGCAGTGACCAATTTGCCTTACGCGCTCAACTTCGTCGCAGAGATCGTCATGCTCTTCAGCGTCCCCGTCACGGTGACCAGAGCGCCAACCTTGATGTTCTTCTTCGAACCCATCTCGAACTTGGTCATCGCGTCGTAATGAACGACGTAGGTTGCCGCGCCGACTTTCATGCTGAACGACTCCGTAGTGCCCATTGTCTCGTTGATTTTCGTCACCTTACCGTGCCACGTTTTCGCGTGGACCATCGCGTGATCCTGCGCGGCGGCGGCACCGACCGGGCTGGCACCCACGACGGCCAAAGCGCTGAAGGAGGCGACTCCCAGCGAAGCGGGTAGGAGTATCGCTGCGAGAAGTCGTTTCATTGGTGGTCTCCGCTCTGCCAAAATGGCAGGGTCGTTCATCGTGGACGGGTCCGTCCGCTACTACTGTTCCCGTCGGGTGAATTGGCGTTACAGGGATCGCGAAACGCTCGAATTCACTGCGAGATCAGCTTCGCGATGTCCTCAACGGCGCTGAGTAATCGTCGGGGCGAATCCGGATCCGACGACGTCAGATTTGGACTTGGCGTCCCCAGTCGCCGGACCGACCGCCGCTCTTTCGCAGGAGTACGAGGTCGTCCATACGTGCGGACCGATCAATGTCGAGCAACGACGTCAGGAGACTGAGCGCGGTCACGGCGCAGGCGGTGAGTGCCTCCATCTCCACGCCCGTCTGATGCGTCGTGGCGACCGAGGATTCGATCTCCACGCCTCGCGCGACGGTGGTCACGTCAACCTGAATGTCGTCGAGATTCAGGGGATGACACAGCGGTATCAACTGGGCTGTATTCTTCGCCGCCATTATTCCGGCCAGTCGAGCCGAATGGACCATCTCGAGGCCACGTGAATCTGAAGGGAGTCCGGTCAGATCGGCGGTCGTCCGGATGACGCAGCTCGCGACAGCGCTTCTTCGGGTGGCGCCCTTCTCAGATACGTCGACCATGCGAATCTTGCCGCTGCGGTCGACGTGGGAGAACTCCTTCTTCAACTCGCCTCGCCTCGTTTGAAAGTGAACTGTCGGTTCGCCAGTGGCATCGGCCGACTCAGTGGCGAATGCTACTCCGGCTGCAGGGAATACCGACGGGCACGT
>DAIOEY010000093.1:3921-7226 GCA_036745995.1 Acidimicrobiales bacterium
TGGCGTCGAGCGGACGAATGACCGCGGCGTCTCGGACGACGCCATGCCACTCGCGGGACCGTTGGTCGATCGATACGGACGAGTGCACAACGACCTACGGATCTCCGTGACCGATCGTTGCAATCTGCGCTGCGTCTACTGCATGCCGCTGGAAGGAATGACGTTCCAGCCCAGAAGTGAACTGCTCACCTTCGAAGAGATCGAACGCGTCGCTCGGGTGGCACGTCAACTTGGCGTCACGTCGATCCGACTGACCGGTGGCGAGCCCCTCGTGCGAAAGAGCTTCACCGATTTGGTGGCGCGTCTCTCGGGCGTTGGATTCGACGACTTGGCGTTGACGACCAACGCAATGCAGCTGTCCGCAATGGCCGAACCTCTCGTCAAGGCCGGACTGAAACGCGTCAACATCAGCTGCGATTCCCTGCGGGCGGACCGGTTCGCAGCGATTCGCCGGCGCGGTGATCTCGCGACCGTGCTGGGGGCCATGGACGCCGCTGAGGCCGCGGGTCTAACGCCGCTCAAGATCAACGTCGTCTTGTTGCGCGGCTCGAACGACGACGAGATCCTCGACTTTGCGTCGTTCGCCCGCGACACCGGACGGATTGTTCGATTCATTGAGTTCATGCCGCTCGATGCTCAGGGCGAATGGGATCGCGCGCAACTCGTGCCCGGCCGCGAGGTCTTCGATCGGATCAATGAGCAATGGCCGCTCGCTCCGGTCGACTCCGATCTGGGACCCGCACCGGCCGAACGTTTCCGATTCCTTGACGGCGTCGGTGAGATCGGACTCATCTCGTCGGTCACGCAGCCCTTTTGCGGCACGTGTAATCGCCTTCGCCTGACGGCCGACGGCGCCATTCGAAACTGCCTCTTCTCTGACGACGAGACGACGATCCGCGACGTCATTCGGTCCGGTGGTACTGACGAGGACGTTGAGCAGCAGTTTCGCCGGGCGGTGTGGGCGAAGTTCCCGGGTCACGCCATCAACGAGCCGCAGTTCTTGCGTCCAGCCCGATCAATGTCGATGATCGGCGGCTGACGGGACGCTTTCGCGTTTCTCTCCCTCGACGACCAACTGGGTCGTCACGACGATACCGGGGCGCGAGCCAGCGCGAGAAAGTAATCTCGTGTCGTGACGAGCTACCGCATTGGACAAGCTGCCGAATTGTTGGGCGTCAGTGTGGACACGCTGCGCCGATGGGCGGTGGCGGGCCGCATCGAAAGCACCGTGGGGACCGACGACCGTCGAATGTTCGACGGTGCCGCGCTCGCGAAGTTTGCCCTCGAGATGTCGGGAGAACAGAAATCGAGCCAACCTCGGGCGCAGTCGGCGCGCAATCGCTTCGTCGGTATCGTCACCAAGGTCGTGAAGAACACGGTCGTGGCGCAGGTTGAGATCCAGGCCGGTCCCCATCGATTCGTGTCGCTGATCACTCGAGAGGCCGCTGACGAGTTGAAGTTGGCTCCTGGCGTCGTTGTCGACGCGGTCGTGAAGGCGACCAACGTCGGCGTGGAGATACCCGGCGACTTCTGATCAAGCGAGTACGGTCGCCGAATTCGTCACGTGAATTGTGGGGTGACGCGTCTCGGTCAGGTGAGTGCTTCTGAAAGCTCGGCGGGCCACACCGTGAGAAAGTCTCTCGCCAAGACGACCCGACATTGATCGCCTACCGCCAGAGTGATCGGCTCTGT
The DNA here is from genome assembly GCA_036745995.1 of Acidimicrobiales bacterium. Taxonomy (GTDB): domain Bacteria; phylum Actinomycetota; class Acidimicrobiia; order Acidimicrobiales; family RAAP-2; genus RAAP-2. Next base: position 5,614 of record DAIOEY010000093.1, read on the forward strand.
CGTGCGAACCTGGAGTTCGAGGTGAGGCGAGAGGGCCACGAAGAGGTCCAGCGCCGTGCCGACGTCCGCAATGTCGCTGAGCGTGCCAGGAAGCGCTGCATCATTGACGAGTTCCTCACCATCGCCAGGCAAATTGGTGGAGCGCACTTTGACGCGTTCGGGCCGAATGCTCCACGCCACCCTCGTGCCAACGGCGAAACCGTTGTCGTTGGTGGCGATGAGCACGCCGTCGGCGTCGATCAGCGCGGGCGCGACAACCGTCGCGTGGTAAAGGTTCGAAATCCCTAACAATCTCGCCACTTCGAGCGAGGCCGGTCGTGAGAAGACGTCACGACTTGGCCCTTCCTGCATTGATCGACCGGCGCTGATGATCACGACCTCATCGGAGAGAAACGCGGCCTCCTCGGGGTCGTGCGTCACGAGAATGGTGGCGAGGCCAGTCTCTCGTTGGAGTCGGCGCAGTTCTCGACGGAGTTCGAATCGGGAGGGAACGTCCAGCGCCGAAAATGGCTCATCGAGGAGGAGCACCTTGGGGGAGCTGCACAGCACTTGCGCCAGTGCGACTCGCTGGCGCTGACCACCGGACAGTTCATCGGGATAGCGCGACTCGAAGCCTTGAAGACCCATTCGCTCGAGCCAGTACGCCGCCAATTCCGGCGTCGCGTTCGTGGCGAAGAGGAGCTGGCGCCAGACCGTGAGATGGGGGAAGAGCGAGAATCCCTGGGCAACGTACCCGACCCGACGCTTCTCCGACCGCACGTCGCTGAGCGACGTCGTACCACTGCGAAACGAACCCGCGGGCGAACCGTAGAGTCCCGCGAGGCAACGTAACAGCGCCGACTTTCCAGAACCGGAGGGTCCCAGCACCGCGACACACTTCGCGCTCGCTTCGTGGGACAACACCAGATGAAACGAGCCGAGTCGGTGGTCGACGTCGAAGCTCACGGGCTCCGAGGACGTCGGTGCCGGGGTGAGTGGCCGAGGTACCGTCGGCGTTTCGCCGCGACGCCGTAACCGGGATCGACTGACCCCCACGACCACGATGGCCACCACGATGGCGAGCGCGGTGGGCGCGAGCGTCGTCGGCAGGCCGACGCCGCTGAACTGGTTGTAGGTGTAGATGGGCAGCGACGTCGGGTTGTAGGCGAGCACGACGACCGCGCCGTATTCGCCAAAGGCACGCAACCACGACAGCACCATACCGGCGCGGATACCTCCGGAGGCAACGGGCACCGCGACGCTCCAGAAGCGCGAAATCTCCGAATGGCCCAACGTCGCCGCGACGTCGAGTAGTCCTTGATCGACCGCCGCGAACGACGCCCGAGCAGCCACGATGAGGAATGGCGCCGCGACAAAGGTCATGGCGATGACGACACCAACCCTCGAGTTCGTGAGACCGCCGCCGAAGAGGCGGCCGAGGAACGTGTAGGGACCGATCAGGTAGATGAGAACGATGCCGCTCATGAGTGGCGGCAACGCCAAGGGAATCTGCACGATCAGTCCAACGATCGCCGCAACGCGGCTCTTCGAACGCGCCAGGAGATAGGCCAACGGGACGCCCGTCACCGTCATCAGCACCAACGAGATGGTGGCGCAACTCAAGGACACCCACA
>DAIOEY010000094.1:0-1267 GCA_036745995.1 Acidimicrobiales bacterium
GAGAGCATGTTGTGCGCGGCGGTCACGGCGTGCATGTCACCGGTCAGATGCAGGTTGAAGGCCTCCATGGGGACGGCCTGGCTGTAACCTCCACCGGCCGCGCCGCCCTTGATGCCGAACGTGGGCCCCATCGAGGGTTGACGGATCGCGATCGTGGCACATTGGCCGATGTACTGCATCGCCTGGCCGAGGCCGACGGTCGTGGTCGTCTTACCCTCGCCGAGCGGCGTCGGCGTCACGGCGGAGACCACGACGTACTTCGCCTTCGGACGGCTCGCGAGCTCGTCGATGGCGGCCAACTTGATCTTCGCGACGCCCTCGCCGTAGAGCTCGAGGAACCTCGCGTCGATTCCCATATCCTTGGCAATGTCGGTGATCGGCCGTAGTCGAGCCGCTCGCGCGATCTCGAGGTCGCTGGGAAAAGCCACGATCTATCTCCTCTTTCTGGTAATCCGACTGCAGTACTGAACCCCGTGCCCTCGAATGACAAAGCGCCAAGTCGATGGTAATACCAGGTTGGTCACCAGTGCAGGGTCGAAGGACCCTGGCAACGTCGTGAGCGACCATGCCAATGGGCACGGGTGAACGCCCTCTCGGAACTGCAACGTCGGACTATTCACGCCAACGTCAAGTCGAAAGAGTTGTGTACGCAACTCGATAGCCGTTGGAAACCATGGAAGGATCGCACGCAATTGCGCGCAACCTCGCGAAATTCCCAACCAGGCGGTGCCAAGCAATACCAATCTTGCTTTCATCCACTTCCCGGTTGGCACCTCGAACAGCGCAATTCGCGCACACCACCCGACGTCGTGCAGGTGATTGTCCAAGCTTTCAGGCCTCGTCAACGAACTCGAGATGCCACTGGCGCCTTGCTGAATGAAGACCGCAAACAGAATCCTGTCGGCAACCGACGCGGTGGGTCCGTGAGACTGACCTACATGTCGAGCCCGCCGTTGACCGTAATCACTGCGCCCGTCGTGTAGGCCGCGCGGTCGCTGAGAAGATTGGTCACCGCGAACGCCACTTCGTCGGGTCGACCGAGGCGCCCGACCGGGATCCGCGCGACAATCTGCTCGATGACCTTCTCGGGAACTGATTCGAGCATGTCGGTGCTGATGAAGCCCGGAGCGACCGCGTTGACCGTGATGCCCTTGCCAGCTAGTTCGAGCGCCAATGACATGGTCAGTCCGTGAAGGCCGGACTTTGCGGTCGCGTAGTTGGCCTGACCCACGTTGCCGGTTTGGCCGATGATCGAACTGATGTTGAC
>DAIOEY010000094.1:1367-3352 GCA_036745995.1 Acidimicrobiales bacterium
CTGATAACTCGCCGCGACGTGCACGCCGTTTTCGGCCAAGTCCATCGTGATCGCTCGACCAATTCCTCGGGTCCCACCGGTGACTAACGCCACTCTCTGCTCAGTCATTTTCCACCTCTTCATCACCCTAGTGAGGCGCCATTGGGCCAGCAGAGAAATGTTTTATCTACCAGTTGATTGACATAGTGCGTGCGCCCCTCGTGACGGCGAAGAGGTGACTACTGGGACGCTTCGGCGAGGGCCTTGGCGATGATCGTGGTCTCGCCGTCGAGTGATGATGGTTCGTGGAAGCGCGTCGGATCGACGTCGTCGATGGCGTCGATTTGGGCGAGAATCGCCTCGGCCGTATTCTCCTTGAGCACGACGCCTTCGGTTTCACCGATGAAGATTCGTGCAATGCGCCCGCCAGCCACCGAGTAGATGTGTCCAGTGACCGAGCACTCCTCACTACTGAGAAACGCCACGAGAGGACTCACCGAGCTCGCCGAGACCTTCGAGGAAAGTTCGCCGAGGATGCCTTCGGTCATGCGCGTGAGTGCGATCGGTGCAATGGCGTTGGCCATGATGCCGTGCTGACCGCCTTCGATGGCGAGCACTCGGGTGAGACCAGCCAGCCCGGCCTTGGCGGCCCCGTAGTTCGCCTGACCGAAGTTGCCGAAAAGTCCCGACGCTGAACTGGTGCTGATGATTCGTCCGTAGTGTTGCTCTCGCATGTGGCGAAAGGCCGGCTGGGTCACGAAGAGAGCACCCTTCAGGTGCACATCGATCACGTCGTTGACGTACTCGGCGTCCATTTTGTGAAACGCCTTGTCGCGCAGGATGCCGGCGTTGTTGATAAGAACGTCGACGCGTTCGAAGGCGCTGATGGCCGCCTGGATGATGGCCTCACCTCCTTCGGGCGTCGCCACGCTGTCGTGGTTCGCCACCGCGATGCCACCGAAGGCCGTGATCTCGTCAACCACCCGCTGCGCCGCAGTGGCCGATGAGCCCTTGCCGTCGACCGCACCGCCCAAGTCGTTCACCAGCACGTGAGCGCCCCGGCGAGCGAGTTCCAAGGCGTGCGAACGCCCCAGCCCGCCGCCGGCCCCGGTAATGACGACCACCCGTCCGTCCAAACGTAATTCGATCACTGTCTACCCTTTCAAGGATTCATACGTTGCTAGGCGAAATTGATGGCGAAATGGAGAATGGCTGGATGGCCCTCGATCGGCGCGGGGTCGACGGCTTCAGTTTCTCCCAGGAATCGCTCGACGACGTGGACGAGTTCGACCGCCACTGGGGATTGCAGCATTTCGTGATCGGCGTCAAGAATGACCAGGCGGGCGTCAGGGATGCGCGAGGCGAGCACCCGTCCGTTCGAAGGGGGCGTCACCTTGTCGTGGCGCCCACTGACCACCAACGATGGTTGCGTGACGCCGCCGAGGAAGGGAATGCTCGACCAATTGACGATGGCCAGTGCCTGCCACCACGCCGAGAACACCCCGGTCACGCTCGCGCCCCAAGACGGCGCGGTGAGGACGTCACCACTTTCCCATCGTCGCAGTGTGGTGCCGAGCCCGCACGACGTGGCGATCAGTACCAGGTGCCTGACTCGCGAGGGATAGTCGTGGGCGAACTGCTGGGCAATCGCGCCACCGAGCGAGAAGCCCACCACGTCCACGTTCGTCTCACCCATTTCGTCAAGAACCGCCGCGGCGATCGAGGCCAGCGAGGTTATTGAAGGTGGCAAAAACGGCATCACGCTCTCACCCACTCCGGGCGCGTCGAAGCGAATGACCCTTCGCCCGCTGAGCGCGGCAACGAACGGATCCCAACTCTCGAGTGGCTGACCGAGACCGTTGAGCAAGAGCACGGGCGCGCCCTCACCTTGCACCTGAACGCGTAGGGAGAGCCCGCCGACGACAATGACGCTGGTCTGCATCGAGGCGGCGCTCATCCCTCTCGTGCTCGCTCGCGTACGTAGCTGCCGGGGGCCGCTTCGAGCA
>DAIOEY010000094.1:3452-7196 GCA_036745995.1 Acidimicrobiales bacterium
GGCACGATGTGATCGTTGATCGCGGCGACGACGTACGTCTCGACCTCAACGGACTTTGGATTCAACGTGTAGCCGTCGATCGTGTAGGCGCCCTGGGAGAATTCATTGTTGAGATAGCACGAGCGAAGGTACTCCGAGTGCATCTTGGCGGGCATTCGCGTGCTGTCGCCGTTCCACACCAGGAGGTCGAAGGCGGGAGGTTCCTTACCGAGGAGCCAGTTGTTGGCGACGTATTGAAACACGAGGTCGTTGGCGCGCAACACGTCAAAGACGTGCGCCATGTCCTCGCCCTCAAGGTAACCCGTCTGATCCATCTGCTTTTCGAGACCGGCGATCGTGGATTCGTCGGTGAAGAGACCGAGGACTCCAGGAACACTGAAGTCCGTGTTGGTGTTAAGGAAGGTGGCCGCACCCAGTGAGTGCTCGTCGGCCGCCGCCTCGCGCGCCAGTGCGATGGCGCTGAGTGTTCCACCCAGGCACAGCGAGACCGTGTTGACCGTTGGCGCTCCGGTGATCTTTCGGATGACGCGCACCGCGTCCATCAGGCCGAGATGGAGGTAGTCGGCGAAACCAAGGTCGCGCATGCTCTCGTCGGGATTGCGGTAGCTAAGGACGAAACAGTGGTGGTCGTGCTGTATCGCCCACTCGATGAGGCTCTTGTCGGGCGCCAGGTCCATGATGTAGTACTTGTTGATCCACGGCGGACAGAAGAGCAGTGGCACGTCGTAGACCTTCTCGGTCTGGGGTCGGTACTCGATGAGTTCGATCAACTCGTTGCGAAAGACAACGGCCCCGGGCGTCGCGGCGAGGTTGACGCCGACCTCGAAGCCCGAACTGTCGGCCTGGCGTGGCCAGCCGCCGTTGTTGCTCACGTCGTCGAACATGTTCTTCGCCCCGCGAATCAAGCTCTCGCCGCCGGTGTCCGCCGCCTCGCGCAGCGCGGCCGGGTTTCCGTACAGGGTGTTGGTCGGAGCGAGTGCGTCGAGGATGAACTTGGTGGCGAAGCGGGCCTTGGCGTCTTCGATCCCTTCGAGCTCCGCGGCGTCAAGGAGTTCGTCGAAGTACTGACAACCGAGCAGGTACTGCTGGACGAGCAGGACGTACAGCGGGTTCTCGCTGTAGGCCCGGTCGCTGAACCGTTTGTCGCCCTTGGAAGGTTGGATCGGCAGCGTCACGCTTTCGCCGCTGGCTCGCGCGATTGTCGCCCGCACCGCGGCGTCGATGCCGATCGCGAGGCGAGCGGCGGCCGCACTGACCTCGTCGGGTTTGGCGACCAGGGCAGCCTGGGCCGCTTTGAGCGACCCCATGAACGACACGGGATCAGCCTTGTCGGCCAGGTCCGTCAGGAACTCTTGCTGCGAGGAGAACAATTGGTTCATGTACGCCATCAATTGATTCGACTCGAGGGTGACCACGGGCTCGGGAGGAGTGAGAGTGGCCATCGCGGCGACCATTTGGGAAGCTCCCTGGAACCAAGCGCTGACGAACGCAGAAGTGGCATCTTGGGCCGTCTGGATCGCACCGAGCAACTGCTCTTGGAACTGCGCTGTGGCGTCTTGGGCGGACCCGCTCTCGTTACTCACCTTTTCGTGATCCTCCGAATCGGGGCGCCGTTGGACACCTCTGGCAAACTTACACACCGAGCGCTTGCTATGACAGGCAGCCCCTCGATTCTCAACGAGCGAGGAGCAACGCCGTTCGGTTCCCTACGTCGTTGGCTCCCTGGGATGGTCAACCGTCCACTTCGCCGGAAGCGAGGAAGCTTCGATAGACGCCGAGCAACGCGTGGCGCTGGGTTTCGCTGAGGCGGCGGTCCATCCGGATCGCGGCCTCGGTGGCCTCGTCGCCCATTTCCTCGGTGTTCGTTATCAATCCGGCCTGCTCGAACAGGATTTCCGACGAAACGTTGAGCGCGTTGGCGATCGACTTGAGTACTCGGATCGACGGCTCGTGAAGCCCTCGCTCGACCTGACTGAGGTACGGATTGGAAATCTCGGTCAGGGCCGAGAGTTGACGCAACGACAGATTGGCCATTTGGCGCTGCATCCGAATGAAGTCGCCCAGCATCTGACGAGGGTTCTCTTGCGCGGTCGGATCGGGTCCGTCGGTCGTGGTCATGGGCGATCGCTCCGGTTGCCAGAAGTCAACTTACGAGGTGCGTACGTTCGGGTGACGGGAAGCGTCACGTCGCGCGGTGCGTTGATGACCTGCGCGGCGTCGGTGGAGGCGATCGTGGCAGCGGACGCGAGGCCGGCAATAACTGGCGCGTCCGTGGCTACCCGACGTGTGGGCGTGCTTTGGATCCACGCCGTAGCGAGGGCGAGCGAGAACCGGTGATGCTGCGTGGGCGCGTCCACCAATTGATCGCGGGGGTGCTTGGCGATTACCGCGACTTCAAAGGGTGAAAAGGTCTGGGTGGCCATTGCCGCTTCCTTGGTCTTCGCTCTCGCAGGTGAGCACACTGTATCTATCTGATGCTTGGCATGTGAAGCACACCGTGAACAACGTCGCTACACCCGGCGCCAGGGGGGCGGAGCCGGGTGTAGCGAAACTTCGTTACTTCGAAGCGACGTCCTGGCTGGGCAGTGCTTCGATCAGCTTCTTGACGAACTCTTGCTGGGTCGTCATGACCTGCTGGGCGAAGTGAAAGAACTGGTCCGTCACTTCGTCGGGCTTGGGAAGCGCGTCAACAACAGGCATCTTCGGCAGTTCAGGGAAGTTTGACGTCAACTTGGCGACGCTGTCGGACCACGCCTGCACGATTTGCAGGGTGGCGTCTTGGGAACGCTTGATGGCGTCCAATACCTGGTCCTGCGCCTTCGCGCTCTCGGTGTTGATCTTCTTGTCCGTCGGCTTCTTGGTTGTCGTGGTGGTGTCCATAGTGAGCTCCTCACGCTAGGGGTGCGCGGTTTCTCCGGCACAAGGACAGTATACATCGCATACGCTTGGTATGTCAAGCACAACATGAAACTCCCGCTTCCGCCTCGAAATGACGAGTTGTCCGTCATAGAGGCCGGTGGCTCGTGACTGTCGACGTAGTGGTCCTCGACGACCACGAAGTCATGGAATCCGACGTGAGCTGACACCGTTGACCGATTCGTCACCAGTCTCCACGTCTAATCACGTTGGAGACATAGTTGTCTCTTGCAAACCCGTCGCGACTCAACCTTCCCCAATTTCTTGACCTCGTTCGATCTTCAAATAAGGCGGTCAGATCTGCCAACCGTGCCACACTTGCCATCGAAGGGGCTTATGAGCTTTGCGTGAAACGCAATATGAGTACGCCACTACGATGATCCGTTGATGGTCTCGAAGCCCCGGAACCCATCCTCCAAAATGGTGTTTTCATGTGAGTGTCAACGCTCTCTGAAAACTGAGCCAAAACGCTCACCGAAAAGTGAGCCAGTCCGTTGTCATTATTCTTCCACAGCCCCGAGGGTGACCGATGGAAGACTGTTCAGTTCCAAGCTGCGACTACTGTGCGGCTCACCATTCATATCTCCTCGTTTGGGTTGTAATGTCTGCGATGGCCAGTCAGAAAGCTCCCTCGAACTGAGATTTTAGAGTCGAACGTTCTGGATTTCTGGTGCCGCGGACGTTAGTGCTGTTAGGAAAGTGGAGGCGCCGTGATTAAAGCACTGATTAGTGCGTAACGCTTTCAAGTAGCTCAGTCCAGGGGTGAGGCCACCAACTTCAGAGCTGCACACTCTCGCGAACATTTAACTTGCGCAAAGGATTTAGCTG
>DAIOEY010000095.1:0-7145 GCA_036745995.1 Acidimicrobiales bacterium
GCGGTCGAACGCGCCCCGTGGTCAGTTCCGGCGAAGGAGCCAGTCACCGCGGCCGTGCCGCCGGCATTGGGAACGGTAAATCCTGCGTCGCCGACCTTGTTATAGACGAAGGAGAAGCCGGAGAACGACGCGGTAGTGCTGTGAATCGAACCCGGCTTCCACGTCCCCGATCCTTTTGACGGCTGACTGAGGAGCAGGTCGACGCAACTATTCGAGGCTCGATGGATGGAGACGGTCAGATTCCCGCTGGTGACGTGCTTCACGTTTGACTTCGTGGTCCGGCAACCGCTCGCGTGAAAGACGAAGACTTGCGTTTCTGGCTTCGTGCCGATGTGGCGCACGGGTGGGTAGAACGAGGTCGACCCCGTCACCTTGGTGCAGACCACACCCCCGGTAGCGACGACGACCTTGGTCTTCGCCGACGCTGGCGGCGAACCGACCGCCAACAACGACATCGAGAGCGCAACGACCGCTATCAATGGGGCGGCAAACGACTTCGCACGCCAGACTTTCGACACGGGTCCTCCATTCGCAGGTGTACCAACGAACTCAGTATCGAACGGCACGACCGCGTCGACCAGGGCATTTGGTCACTTGCTGTGGACACGTCCTACCGGTCGTTACAGGTGCGTCGAGTTGCGAAGCTCCATCCACCGCAGGGGATTGGGTACGACGATGAAGCCGAACTGCTCATAGAGCCCATGCGCGTCCCTCGTTGCCAGTAGTCGTAGACCGACGTCGTCCACATACGGGTGTTGCACGGCGGACTCGACCAGGAAAGTACCGATGCCACGCCCGCGCAGTTGAGGGTCCACCACCACGTCACACAGCCACCCGAAGGTCGCGCCGTCACTGACCCATCGGGCGAAACCCACCTGCACTCCGTCGGGGTCGAGACAGCTGAGCGCGACGGAGTTCTCGATTGAACGCGCCATGACGTCGCGCGAGCGACCAAGGGCCCAGTAGGCGTCGCTGAGCCAACCGAAAACTCGCTCGAAGTCGATCCGGGACTTGTCATCGGTCACCACGTAACCGTCGGGTCGCGACCATTCCATATCCAGAAGAATGTAACGGAGTCGCCGACGCAATAGCAACGCGAATTCTCACCTCGTCAAATCGTCTCGATTCGACGAGGTGCGACAGCCGTCTAGGGCTGAATCAGGAGTCCTCGCTCAACGCCGCGTCCAGAGTGATGGTGGTGCCCGTGAGCGCCTTGCTCACCGGACACTTCGCCTTGGCGTCCTCGGCGACGGTCTTGTACGTTGCAGCGTCCATGTTCTCCACCTTCGAGCGCACGACGAGGTCGATCTGGGAGATACGAGAACCGCCCGCTGGGTCCGGTCCGAGCGTGACCGTCGAGTTGACCTCGCTCGTGATCGGTGTGCCACCGGCGTTGGCGATGTACGCCGACAGCTGCATTGCGTAGCACGCGGCGTGCGCGGCGGCGATGAGTTCCTCGGGACTCGTCGTACCGTCGGCGTCGTCGGCCGATCGCTTGGGGAAGGAGACGTCGAACGAACCGGCGCCGCTGCTGGTCAGTGCGACGTGACCCGATCCGTCCTGCAAGCCGCCGGTCCAACTGGTGTGCGCGCTGCGCTGTGGCATGTGAACCTCCTGTGGTGTCTGCCCAGTGTACGTGGAGGTCGGCGTTCCACGTCACGCCGCGTCGTGGTGGCGCGACGAGTTAGACGTCTCGTTCTTCGCCCGGAAGCGAAGTCGCGCGGGCGTCAGAAGGGGGGCGCTCAGGGCGGCGCCGCGGCCGCGACGCGGCGCCGCGGGCGCTCGCCTGGCGCTGAAGTCGTGGAACGACGAAGTGGACGTACGTCGTGGACACCGCGCCGAGCACGGCGATCACGCTGAAGGGCAGGACCGAGAAGTGCTTTGAGTTCTTCGGATCGGCGAAGGCCGTCGCGAGGAACAGGAGGCTGAACACGACGGTGCCGAACATCGCCAATGGCCGACCGGCCACGAGCGTGAACGGTCGCTTCCGGTCGACGCGGGACCGCAGGCGCAGAATGCAGAAGGATCCAACCGCGTAGATCCCACACTCAATGGCGGCACCGACCGACACGAGCAGCAACCACTGTCCGGTAGCGAAGACGATCGCGGCGACGACCGCCGAGACGACCGTCAACGTGGTGACGGCGAGCCACGGCACCGCGTTGATGTTCAACTTGGCGAACTGACGTGGCAGATTGTTCTCTCGGGCGGCCGCGTAGATGAACCGCGAGGCGACGAGGAACCCACCGTTGAAGGTGTTGAGGGCCGTCAACACGGTGAGGGCCAGCATCCAGATCTCGCCGACGGTGCCGAGCGCCGCTCGTCCGAGCAGCAGTTGGGGATACGCGCTCGCGTGCAGCGAGGAGTAGTTGACCAGATGCGACAGGGCGAGCGCGAAGAGCGTGGCGACGACCCAAATCAACACCGGAGCGATGAAGAGTGCGCGCGTGATGACGCGCGGCCTGCGGGCCTCTTCGGCGGTCGTCGTCACCCACTCGAACGCTGCGTACAAGAAGAGTGCGAAGGCGATCGCCTGGATGCCCGAGAACGCTCCCTTGCCAAAGAGGTCGAGTGGATGCTGGAACGAGCCGCCGACGTGGAACAGGGCGATCACCGAGACCACCGAGGTGCCCGCGAGCACGGTGTAGGTCACGACGGTCTGCACCCAGCCAGCCAGGTGCACGCCCATCAGATTGGCGCTGAGCGCGATCGCCAGCAACACCACGATCCAGAGGTACGCGAGCGCGCTGGGTTCGTGCAGCACGTGGCGCACGGCCGCGCCGATGAGGAACGCGTCGGCCGCGATGACGAGCACCACGGTCGTCATGTAGGTGAACGTCACCGAGAGCGCCGTTCGATTCCCGACCGCTCTTCCGAGGTACAGCCGGATACCGGCGGCGCTGGGGTAGAGACCGTTGAGCTCGGAGAAGATCGCCGAGACGAGGATGACGAAGAATCCGCCGATCAGAATCGCGAACGCGGCCGTGGCGCCCGGAGCGTAGGCGAGGATGGAGACGACGCCGAGATAGTCGATTGCGGCGAACGCCAGGCCCGCTGACGTCGCGGTGGCGGCGAGCGTCCCGACCGATCGGCGCAGCGTCACCGCTGGCGGCTCGTCACCTCCACTCGTCAAGAATCCGGCCAGATGACGTAACTGATGGCGTCAAGACGCATGACGTCCTCTTGTGAGCCCTTCACGATGATCTCACCGCGCAGGTACTTCTGCACCGGATTGAGATCGCCCCAGAACATGTCGCAGAACGTCTCCGACGTCGTCGTGACGACGATGTCGGGCAGGCCGTCGAGCCCCTCGGTCGTCGACGTGATCTCTCCCTTGTCCACCACCATCGTGAACATCACCGTGGTGTCGGAGCAGACGAAGTGGAGCGTTCGCGACCAGTCGCGTTGCATCTTGCGCAGTCGAACATTCTCGTTGCAGCTGATTGTGTAATCATCGAGCGCCTCACGCAGCTCATCCCACTCGGCCACGGATTCCCCGAATCAGTTCGTCGTCACCGGGCGTGACGGACGCCGGCGCTCTCTCGTGATTTCTTCACTCGGACCGCTCCGCGCCTTCAAGTCCTTCAGGGCCAACGCCAAGGCGTTGAGCAGGAACTCGACCTCGGGCTCTTCGATCACGAGCGAGGGCATGAGACGCATCACCGCGGGCTGGTTGCCACTGTAGATAGCGAGCACGCCGTGCTGGGCGAGGTGGTACGACATCCTCGGCCCCATTGAATCCTCGGCGTACTGAACCCCGACCATCAGTCCGAGGCCCCGGACCTCGGCGATGACGTCATCGTTCTCCTTGGCGATCGAACGTAGACCCGTGAAGAGCAGCTCACCCATCGCCGCGGCGTGGTCGATGAGTCCAGTCTCTTCGATGACGTCGAGCACCTCCAACGCCACGGCGCACGCGAGGTCCGAACCTCCGAAGGTCGACAGGTGGATGAACGGATTGGGGATCATGAACTCGCGCAGTTCCTCGGTGAACACCGTCGCCGAGATCGGCACGAGCGAGCCTCCGAGCGACTTGGCGATGGTCATGATGTCCGGCACTACACCGAAGTGTTCGCTGGCCCACCACTTCCCGGTTCGGCCGAGGCCGGTCTGGATCTCGTCGAGGATGAGGAGCGCGCCGACCTTGTCGCACCCCGCGCGCACGTCGGCGAGGTACTGCGGAGGCGCCACGATGATGCCGCCTTCTCCTTGAATCGGTTCGAGTAACACGGCGGCGGTGTGTTCGTCGAGTACCTCGAGCAGTGCCTGGCTGTCACCGTAGGGGACCTGGACGAACTCAGGCATGAGCGGTCCGAACGGCTCTCGAAACGAACTGCGACCGGCCGCGGAGAGCGCGAAGCCGGTGTGACCGTGGTAGCCGTTGACGGTCGAGATGATCTTGGGGCGCCGTGTCGCCCCACGGGCCAGCTTTATGGCGAAGTCATTGGCCTCGCCACCGCCGGTTCCGAACATCGTGCACGACAACTCGCCCGGCGCGATCCGGGCGAGACGCGCCGCCAGATCAGCCTTCTGCTTCGAACAGAGCAAGAAGTTACCGTGGTCGAGGTGATCGAGGGCGGCGTGAGCGGCCGCGACGACTCTTGGATTTCTTCGTCCGACGTTGAACGAACCGGCCGACGTGAAGCAGTCGAGAAAGCGTCGCCCGTCGAGATCCCAGACCCACGCACCACGACGCTGCGCCTCAATTATGTCCAGACCGGCGGCGTGCATGACGCGCACCTTCTGGGGGTTGAGGTACTTGGCGAAATCGTCGAGGGCTCGTTGTTTGGCGACCGGATCGGGAATGAAATCGATGTCGCTGGCCCATTCGTCGGGCGTCGTCGCGCTTCCCATGCGCTGACCATACCTCCGCCCGCGACGGGTCGCAAAACGCCTCGCGCCAAGGTCTCTTCGTAGAGGCGAAGAGAGTAGTTAGTGCCCGCGCGACTTCTTCGGCTTCGGAAGCGGAAGCACCTTGGACGTCTCGTCGACGAGCTGGACCAACCACTCACGGTCGTTCAACTTCGAGGTGGAAATCTTGAAGGCCGGCTTCGCCCCGGGGTAGGGAGGTGCCTTGCTGACGCGACCGGCCAGCGCGAGGCCCGGGTCGGTGACCTTGATGAACAAGGTGTCGTCGTTGACGAGAGCAAAGTTCTTGCCTTGACAGTAGAGACCGTAACCGCCGAACATGGGCTTCGCCGTGACGTCGAGTGGCAGCATCTTTTCCAGGATTCGTTCAATGAATTTGGGGTCGGTCCTCACGCTGGCAATCTACCAATCCGCTGTTGCACCGCACCGGGGACGATGAAGGAGTCGACGGACGCTTCGGGCGGGCACGTCGCTACCAGCGTTGGCGGGCCTCTTCGGCGAAACCCTGGAGTCCGGCGAATTCGCCCCTCACGCCGTCATCGCTCTCGAATCGACCCGACCATGTCCCAAAGACCTGGTGCGTTTCGCTCCCGAGATCGGCGTTCACCTCGAGGGCCGTGTGCTTGTCGAATCGAGGTGAGAGTTCACAGTCCAACTGACCACCAGGGTCACTGACGCGCCACGGCCGCATCGGATGATCCCAGTCGTACTCCCACTCGAGTTCGCGTCCCAACTTGGACAGTCGACCGTCAACGATTAGCGCGTTCTCGGTGAAGCCCGAGCCCTCGGTCCACTTGGCGCCGAACTGGAGGCCGAGGACGTGGTCGCCGCTACGTCCGGCACCACCACCCCAGTTCCAGTTGATCCGAGCCGGCCATCGTCCGCGACCGACGTCGAGAACGCCCCAGGCGGTGTCGTCGCCCATGCCGCCGATGCTCCAGTGCCGAGCGCCCACCGAGAGTGCGCCGGTAGTGCTACGCGCTTGATGTTTGGACGTGAAGTTGAACAGTTCGTCACTCCAGGGGATGACGACGTTCAATGACTCGTGGCCCTGCGGGAGGGCCACGACGACGTCGAAGGCACCTTCTCGTCCATCGGGCTCGGTCCACGAGGCGACCATGGTGGTCCACCCTTCGTGGTCATTGATCGTAAGGGCGAAGCCCTCGCGTTCGACGTGCAACGGGACTGAACCTGGCACGTCGGGCAGCGAGATACCTTCGCCGGCGCCGGTCACGACGGCCTGGCCACCGGTCTCCCCGGACGCCAAATCGACCCAGTACACGTCGGCGAGGCCGAGGTGGTCGAGGTCGGCGAACGTGGTGGAGACGACGAGGTCACCGGCGAGGATCGCCCAGTAGTCCCAGCGCTTGTTCAAGCCGAAGCATCCGTGAAGATTCGCCCGGTGCAGCGGTCGCCGTGACCAGCCGAGGGCGCCGCGATTGAGTCGTAGTCCGTCGGGGGTGCAGAGGTCCACCGGATGAAACAGTTCCCTTTCGTGTGTCGTCACACCGCCTGTCTAGTCCACCGTTCGAGGATCGTCGTCCACCACGACGTGGGGAGTTGACACTGTACGGTCGGATCAGTGCGGGTCGATGAGCGTGAAGTGGATGAGGAACACCGGGGTGTCGTCGGTCACCTCGATCCCTTCACGTCGCCAGAACCCTCGGTGTCCGTCGCGCCACTCTTCGATTGACGTGTCGCCTTCGTTCTCGGCCTGCGCGAAGGACCAGGGTACGTCTCCAAGGGTGGTGAGCGTCGTGCTCGTCACCTCGACGATGCCGACCCGTTGCACGTGGTCGTCGACGACGGCGAGGCGCTCACCGGGATGTTCAAGCGGCTCGTCTTCGTACTCCGGCAACAGACCCGCCGTCGCCTTCTTCAAACCGGCGAGGACCAGTCCGTTCAGACGCGCACGCATCTCACCCACGGTGCCGAGTTCCAACGCGCGCATTCCGTCAACGACAGGAAACGCCATGACCGAGCCGGCTCCCGCGCTTAAGCGATTGTCGTCAAGGTGGTTCCCGACGTCAGTTCTTCGCGTCCGTCCTCGGTAAGGAGCCACGCGGACTGACGCCCCATGACGGTCCACTGCTCTGGCCCGCCTACCAATGCCGTGTCCTCGTCGACGCCGATGACCGTCGTTGACGGATCGTGGGGGACCAGGAAGCGTGTGATCAAGTCCGGCACTCGAGCGGCGAAGGCGTCAAAGTGCGGGATGACTCGAAGGTGGGGCAAGAGACCGAGTCCCGGCGTACCGCCCTTTCGGGGATGGCGCA
>DAIOEY010000096.1:0-3505 GCA_036745995.1 Acidimicrobiales bacterium
GCCCCCAGAGCCAGCACCTGGGCTTCGAGCGTCTCATTGGCCGCGTGCAGGGCGTCCGCGCGACGGGTCTGGTCGAGCAGTTTGTCGCTGAGCGTGACGAGGTCGACCGAGAGATGCTCGATCGACGCGGCCCCGTCATCGCGCACGGCCTTGATGACGAACTGGTACGTCTCTGCTTCGCGGTCCGCGACGATGGCCGCGAGGACGTGCTCGTCCACGTCGCTCGACGTCACGCCGATCTCGGTCGAAAAGACCGGCGCCGTGACGCGAGTGAACTCCGTGGCGACGAGGCCGGCGTCGTGCAGCAGCGCGAGCAGACTGTCCTTGGTGAAGAAATGGAGATGAGTCTGGTCGAGCAGACCGCTCTCGGAATAGGGGAACAGCCCCTTCAGCAACGCGATCTTGACGTCCGCGTGCGCGATGTTGGGAACTGAGATGACGACCGTTCCCTGGGTGCGCAGGTGCGCGATCGACGCGCGCAGCGTCGAGAGCGGATCCTTCAGATGCTCGAGCACGTCGGCGAAGACGATGACGTCGAAGAGTTCGTTCTCGAGTGCCGGCCAGATCGTCCCGTCCTCGAAATCGCCGATGATGACCCGTTCCAGCCACTGTTCGGCCGAACGGGCCGCCTGGGGATCGATTTCGATGCCCACGACGCTGCAGCCTTGGGACTTCAGGACCTCGCTGACGTGTCCCGACGAACATCCGGCCTCGAGGACCCGCTTGTTCGAACCGACCATTCGCAGCACACTCGAGTGCGAGTTGTTCTCGTTGTTCGGATCGATCTCGGCGTGATAGTGCGACAGCATGAAAAAAACCTAGTTCACGAAACCCCGGACGACGAATGAATGGTCGCTACGCGCGATCGTGCTTGGCTTTCTTCTTTCGATGTACTTGTCGGCGTAACTGGAGCATCCGAACCGAACCAAGGGCGAGGAGTACCAACATGCCGAGCGCCGCACTCGCGAGTAGCGCCACCGCGAGGGGGAGCATGCCCGACCAGCCGAAGAAGCTGATCTTGACGTCCTTGCGGTTCTGGAAGATGAAGACAAGGAGAATCGCCAGCACGATCAACGCAGGCAGCACACGGACCCAGGCCCGTGACGCGCGGGTCGAGGCGATGGGCTCGGGCCCCTCCTCGGGCAGAATTGGCGGTTCGGGGAGTGCGCCGTCGACGCCGTTCTCGGCGTCGGGTCCTACGTTCTCAGCGTCGGGTCCAACGTTCTCGTCGTCTGGCTGGGCTCCCACCGTCGTCTCCGATCTGAACGTCGCCGTTCGCCGTGCGGTGATCCGAGCAACGACCGCCGCTGGGCCAAGACTACGTCGGCTACTGCTCAGCCTCGTTGCGGCGCCGCCCAGTACGGCGACGGGAGAGGATGGACGTCGCTGATCACCGATTCGATGACGCGCGCCGCCTCGAGCATCGTCCACTCGCTGGCGGGTCGCCCGATGAGTGCCAGCCCCACCGGAAGTCGCTGCACGAGGCCCATGGGCAAACTGAGAATCGGCCAGCCCGCGATGGCGGGCGCCATCGTCGCGACGCTCGCGGGTCCCGGATGCCCGCCCACGGCCAGATCGCTCTTCCACGACGGTCCGTACGCGGGGGCGAGGACGACGTCGACGCCCTCGAGGCCCGGCGTCAAGCAGGTGTTGACCGCCCACTCGAGGTTGCGGCGACGAGCGTCGGCGTAGGCGGAGCCACCACGCCCTCCGGTCGCGAGCGCCTGGGTGAAGAACTCGTGACCGAAGTAGGGCTGTTCGACCGACCGGTGCTCGTCCTCGTAGGCGATCACGTCGGCGAGCGACGCCACGCCGTCGCCGGGACGACCCGCCAGGTACGCCGAGAGGTCGTCGGAGAGTTCGCCGAGCAGTACCGCGAGCTCGTCTTCGTACTCTTGGCTCGAAGGCTGCGCCAACTCACGCTCGACGATGTTGAGCCCGCGTTCGCGCAGCGTGACGATCACTTCGTCGAAGCGCTCGTCGGTTTCGGGGCTACCGGTGCGCCAATTGGTCGCGGCGCTGAAGGTCGGTACGGCGGAGGGTGCGTCCGGCGACGTCGCTGACAACACGCCGAAGAGCAACGCGATGTCGCCTACCGTGCGTCCCATCGGGCCGGGACTGTCCTGACTCGCACTGATGGGTACCACGTGCGTCGCGGGCACGACGCCGACCGTGGGCTTCAGTCCGACGAGGCCGTTGACCGACGAAGGACAGATGATCGATCCGTCGGTCTCGGTGCCGACGGCGAGCGGCGCGAGTCCCGCGGCGAGCGCAGCCCCCGAGCCCGACGATGACCCACCGGCCGATCGATCGAGCGCCCAGGGATTACCGACGAGTCCCGCGGTCGCCGACCAACCGCTCGAGGAACGGAGCGAACGCATGTTGGCCCACTGGCTGAGGTTCGTACTACCCAGGATGATGGCGCCCGCGTCGCGCAGCCGTGTCACGAGTGGCGCGTCGCGGGTGGGCCGACCCACCAGCGAGGTCGACCCGGCCGTCGCGGGCAGTCCCAGCGCTTCGATGTTGTCCTTGATCAGGACGGGAACACCGTGCAGTGGACCACGCGAGATCCCCTGGGCCCGTTCGTCATCTCGAACCTGCGCCAGCGCGCGCGCGTCGTCACTCGTCGCGGCGATGGCGTTGAGAGAAATTGGGGTGCCGACCACGTCAATCGCTTCGACGCGTTCGAGCAGGCTGTCGACGAGCTGGCGTGACGTCAGACTGTGGTCGTCCAGTCGCCGTCGAACCTCCTCGGCGGAGAGGTAGGCGAGCTCGGAACTCGCGTCGTGTGGATCGGTCATCGCCTCAGCGTAGGAGAAGACCCGCTCTCCAGCGCCATAGCTAGTGCATTCTGCGATGAGCGTTCTCGAGCGGACCGGGCCGATTCGAACGGTTCCACGAGTGACGCGCACCGCGGTGGCTCGTGACGCAGGAGAATGACGAGTTGACCAATCGGAATTGAGGGTTTAGGGTCGTGGTACTCACCGACGTGAACGAAGAGGAAAGCAATGGCCAGAATCGCCAATGACATCACCGAACTGATCGGCAACACGCCGCTCGTTCGGATTCGCCGACTGAACAACGGCGCCGGTGCCGAGATACTCGCCAAACTCGAGTACTTCAACCCGGCCCACAGCGTGAAGGACCGCATTGGTGTCGCGATGATCGACGCCGCCGAAGAGGCTGGTCTTATCGGACCCGAGACGATCGTCCTCGAACCGACGAGCGGCAACACCGGCATCGCCCTCGCGATGGTGTGCGCGGCGCGTGGGTACCACTGCGCCTTCACGATGCCCGAGACGATGAGCAAGGAACGCCGCGCACTGTTGCGCGGTTACGGTGCCGAACTGATTCTGACGCCGGGTCCCGACGGCATGGGTGGCGCTATTGCGAAGGCTGAGGAACTGGCGGCGAGCGATCCTCGCTACTTCATCCCCCAGCAGTTCAATAATCCCGCGAACCCCGCCATCCACCGGGCGACCACCGCCGAGGAGATCTGGCGCGA
>DAIOEY010000096.1:3605-6808 GCA_036745995.1 Acidimicrobiales bacterium
CGCGAAGAGGGACTGTTAGTGGGCATCTCCTCGGGAGCGGCGTTGTGGGCGGCGCTCAAGGTCGGCGCACGGCCGCAGAACGCCGACAAGCAGATCGTGGTCATCGTTCCCTCATTCGGTGAGCGCTACCTCTCGACGCCCCTCTTCGCCGGACTCGCCGACTGAGCGTGTTCACACATCTCGCCAACGATCTCGCCGCCGCGCGGCGGCGCGACCCTGCGGCGCGTTCGTCGTTCGAGGTCGCCTTGACCTACCCCGGCGTGCACGCGCTCTGGGCGTACCGGATCACCCACTGGCAGTGGACGCACGGAATGAAGTTGCTCGCCCGGTGGGGATCCGCGCTGAGCCAGCACTTCACCGGAGTGGACATCCATCCCGCGGCGATGCTCGGCTCGGGCATCTTCATTGACCACGCGACCGGCGTGGTGATCGGAGAAACCGCCCAAGTGGGCGATGACGTCACGATCTACCAGGGCGTCACGTTGGGCGGTACCAGTCTCGAACACGTGAAGCGCCACCCGACGATCGGCAATCGCGTGACCATTGGCGCCGGAGCGAAGATCCTCGGTCCCGTTACCGTCGGCGACGACAGCAGAATCGGCGCCAACGCGGTCGTGGTGAAATCCGTTCCACCGAATTCCGTCGTCGTTGGCGTGCCGGGCCAGATCATCGCTCGCAGCAACGCAACTCCGTCAACGCCACCGCCCGATCTGCAGGACGCACAGATGCCCGACCTCGTGGGACTGAGCCTGCAGGCACTGCTTCGCCGAGTCGACGAACTCGAGACGAAGGTTCACGGCCAACGCAGCGAAGGGCACGTTCGACCCTCACCCGCGGGGATCTGGTCGGGCGAGGATTTCTCGATCTAGGAATCCATGGCCATGGGGAAAAGCTCTTCCGTCGACTCGAATGATTCAATGGATGCGCTCGCACCGTTACGCTGAACTCCATGTCAGAAACCCTCGTCGAGCGCGACGTCCTGGAACGCGTCATCGGATCAGCCCTCGAGCGCGGCGGTGAATTCGCCGAGGTCTTCGTCGAAGACCGCGCCACGTCGTCGGCCGTGCTCGATCAACGTCGCGTCGAAGAGTTGAGTTCGGGCCGCGATCGGGGCGCGGGTGTGCGCGTCGTCGTGGGCGACACGACGGGTTTCGCTCACACCGCCGATCTGTCCGAATCGAGCTTGCTCGCCGCGGCGCACGCTGCCGCGTCGGTCGCTCGAGACGGTGGTGGCGGCGTGCGCAGGGCCTCGCTCGGCCCGCTCGTGAACTACCCGACGCACGCGGTTGTCCTTCCCGGTGACGTCGACAAGGCCAAGAAGATTGAACTGCTGCGCCACGCCGACGACGTGGCTCGATCCGAGGGATCGTCGATCACCCAGGTGCAGGTCGCTCTCGGTGATTCGACTCGACGGTTCGTCGTCGCGAACTCCGACGGCGTCTTCGCGGCCGACCACCAAGTGCGCACCCGATTCAATATTTCGTGCGTGGCGACGGGCGACACCGGAATGCAGACAGGGTATCGCCCGATCGCGGGTACGAGGGGCTTTGAGCTCTTGACGCCCGACGCCGTGGGCGACGCCGCCCGTGGCGCCGCGCGCCAGGCGATCACGAAGCTCGCTGCGCGACCCGCGCCTTCGGGCGACCTGCCGGTCGTACTCGCGGGGGGATCGGGCGGCATCTTGTTCCACGAGGCGTGTGGTCACGGCCTTGAGGCCGACGCAGTGATGAAGCAGGCGTCGGTCTACGCCGGAAAGCTCGGCCAGCAGGTCGCGAGTCCCCTGGTGACGCTCGTCGATGACGGCACGGTCGTCGGTGAGTGGGGCTACCTGGCCGTCGACGACGAGGGCCGACCCGGCGCGCGCAACGTACTCATCGAGAACGGAATGTTGACGGACTACATGTGGGACCTGCTGCGAGCGCGTAAGGAAGGTCGTCGATCGTCGGGCAACGGTCGTCGACAGAGTTACCAGCACCTGCCAATGGTGCGCATGACCAACACGTACCTGCTCGCGGGCGACGCCGACGCCGACGAGATCGTCGCCCAGACGCCCTACGGTGTCTACGTCGCCCAACTCGGCGGGGGGCAAGTGAATACCGCAACCGGTGATTTCGTCTTCGGCATGACCGCCGCGTTCCTGATCGAGGACGGCAAGATCACCGCGCCGCTGCGCGACTGCAACCTGATTGGCAATGGTCCCGAGGTGCTCCAGCGTGTCGACGCCGTGGCGACGGATTTCTCGATGATGCCCGGCACTTGTGGCAAGGACGGCCAATCGGTCCCGGTTGGCACCGGGCAGGCGACGATGCGTCTCAGCAGCGTCACCATCGGGGGGACGGCGTCGTGAGCGAACTCCTCGAGCGCGCCCAGCAACTTCTCGACGCCGCGAAGGGACCTGAGGAGATCGAGATCTATCTCTCCAGCGGCGTCGATACCGAGGTTCAGGCGTACCAAGGTGAGATCGAGAAGCTGTCGAGCGCCACGTCGAGCGGCATCGGTATTCGCGTCATGGTGGACGGCCCGGCGGGCGCGCGCGTCGGTACCGCCTGGGCCGGTTCACTCGAAGAGTCGGCGATCGCGGGCACCTTGCGCGAGGCCCGCGACAACGCTCGTTTTGCGACGGAGGACGAGTTCGTCACGTTCGCGAGCCCCGACGGCGTCGCGGTCGCGTCCCTGCAACTCACCGACGCGTCGGTTCTGACGACGCCGATTGAAGAGAAGATCGCGATGGCGATTGAACTCGAGCGAATGGTGCGCGACGGTGACGCGCGGATCCGCCAGGTCGATTCGGCCAATTATTCGGACTACGTCGCCGAAGCGGCCATCGTTTCGAGCAAGGGGATCAGCG
This sequence comes from Acidimicrobiales bacterium, assembly GCA_036745995.1. GTDB lineage: Bacteria > Actinomycetota > Acidimicrobiia > Acidimicrobiales > RAAP-2 > RAAP-2. The sequence continues at coordinate 6,454 of DAIOEY010000096.1, forward strand.
CGGCCTACGCCCGGTCGGGTGCCTACCTCTCGGTCGAGGCGATCGCGACCGACGGAAAGAGTGACCAGACCGGGTGGGGGCTTTCCGCCGGACGGGCGCCCAGAGAGCTCAACATCGACGAAGCAGCGAGTGACGCGATCTCACGCGCGACGCGCATGCTCGGGGCGGTGAAGCCAGCGTCGATGAAGTGCACTGCGGTCTTTGACCCCCGAACCGCGGCGACGCTGCTCGCCATCATCGGCAGCGCGCTCAGCGGGGAAGCCGTGGTCTACGGACGTTCGTTCTTCGCGAACCGGGTGGGTGAGGAGGTCGCCTCACCGTTGTGGACGCTCGTGGACGACCCAACGGACGCGCG
>DAIOEY010000097.1:0-6804 GCA_036745995.1 Acidimicrobiales bacterium
GTCTCGATTCCTTCAGCCAACATCGTCAGTTCGAGACGATTCCCCAGCGCGACGATCATCTCCAGCAGCGTGTCGTTCTGCGCACTCTCGATCTGGGGGCTGACGAACGAGCGGTCGACCTTGATGATGCGTGGATTGAGCCGCGTCAGGTACGACAGCGATGAGAAGCCCGTGCCGAAATCGTCGAGCGCGATGCCGATCCCGAGTTCATTTAGACTTCTAATGACACTGAGCGTTTCGGTGACGTCGCCCAGCGCTACCTGTTCGGTGATCTCGAGAATCAGGCGACCCGGAGAGAGGCCGCTCAAGTTGAGTGAACGCTTAATGAGCGGTAGGAGTTCCGGGTTCTGGAACTGGTGAGCGGAGAGGTTGACCGTGACGTAGGGAGGATCGACATCCGGATTGGGATCACGCCACGAACTGGCGACGCTCACTGCGTCGTGCAGCGCGAACGATCCAAGATCGAGAATCAGTTGACTTTGCTCGGCGATCGGAATGAAGACTGTGGGCGGTACCCAGCCGCGTTCAGGGTGATGCCATCGCATCAGGGCTTCGAAGCCAACAACCACGGACGTCTCGAGATTGACGATTGGTTGGTAGTGCATGGTGAGGTCGCCCTGCTGCAGGGACTGGCGGAGATCCTGGGCGAGGGCGAAGTGTCCGATCGCCTTCTGGTGCATACTCGGGGTGAAGAAGGCGTAGTTGCCCCGGTGTCCGCGTTTGGCCTCGTACAGCGCCACGTCGACGTTTTGGATGAACTCGGTACTGTCGGCGTTGGTTTCATCCCACACGACGATCCCGACGCTCGCGTGTTGGTTGAGGTGCACTCCGTGAAACGTGAACGGCGTCTCGAGCACGTCGAGTAATCGGATCGCGACGTCGGCGGCTTCGTTGGCCGAGGCTATTCCCTCGGCGAGGTAGAGAAACTCGTCACCTCCGAATCGGCTGAGGGTGTCGGTCGCTCGCGTGACCAGTTCGAAACGACGCGCTACCCCCTGGAGCAGTTGATCACCCACCAGGTGGCCGTGCGTGTCGTTCACGCCCTTGAAGTCGTCGAGGTCGAGTAGCAACACTGCTCCCATTCCGCCGCTGCGAGCGACCCGCGCGAGGGCTTGACTCAGTCGATCCTCGAAGAGAGCGCGGTTGGCGAGTCCGGTGAGGGGATCGTGCAGTGCCTGATGTCGGATCTGGGCGGTGAGGGCACGCTCCTCGGTGACGTCGCGCTCGAAGATGATGAAGTAGAGCGTCTTGCCGGAGTCGTCGCGCGCCGGAGACTTGGATACGTCGACAATGATCTGGCGCCCGTCCTTATGCACGTACCGCTTGGAATAGTGCATCTGGCCATGGCTGTTCGCGACTCTGCGTGGCGCTTCCGCGAGGGCGTCGACGTCATCGCGGTGAGTGAACTGGTTGACGTCACCCTGGAGGACTTCCTCTCTCGTTCGACCGATCATCTCGCAAAAGGCATCATTGGCGGCGATCACCCGCTCATTCAAATCAACGAAGATCATCGGGGCCATGTTGTCTTCGAAGGCGAGACGAAAACGCTGCTCGGACTCGGTGAGGGCGCGTTCGGTCATGATCAGATTCTCGATGGCGACCGTCGTCTCTTCGAGCGCGGCCTCGGTGTCGTGGACCGAGCGTACGTGGGCGACGGCAAACTGCGCCTCTCGCACAATGCCTTCGAGACCCTTCACCGTCATTTCATCGAAGGTGAGCGTGTGTCGATCATAAATTGCGAGCACGGCCACACGCTCACCGAACTGCCCTGGGATCGCCACGAAGGATCCGAATCCGAATTGCCGAGCTCGCTCGCCCCACGCCTCGTTCACCGAGTGATGGGTCAGATCATTGATGATTGAACTGTTGCCGGAGCGAATGGCGGTACCCGTGGGTCCGAAACCACTTTCGGAGGATCCCCACCACGAGGCCATCTCGCCAAAGAGATACTCGGTCGCACCAGCCGAGCAAAGGATGTCGATACCATTTGCACCGGCGCCCGCCGCGACGCCGACCCACACGAGTTCGTAGTTGCCCTGGCTGACGAGGAGGTCACAGAGTTGCTGGAGGAATTCAGCCTCGTCAATGGCTTGGATGGCGAGTCGGTTCACCTCGGAGAGCAACTGCATCATGTGATCGCGCTTGACTCGATCGGTGACGTCGCGCTCTGAAATGACGAAGTGCAATATGTTGCCCTCACTGTCACGGACCGGTGACCTGGATACCTCGACCACGATGACGCGACCGTCTTTGTGCACGTAGCGCTTCACGTACAATGATTGACCCTCCTCACCAAGCGTTGCTGAACGGAGCGAATTCTCCGCGATACCGACGTCGTCGGGATGCGTGAAAGGAACTGAGTCGAATCCGATGAGCTCATCTCTCGTTCGACCAATGAGTGAACAGAAGGCGTCGTTGGCCATGAAGACCCGATCCTCCAGGTCTGTGAAGATCATCGGCGCCATGTTGTTCTCAAACGCGAGGCGGAATCGCTCTTCGCTCTGGGCCAGCGCGACGGCGACCGAGACCATGGCCGCTCCGCCAAGTTGCTGGATGTTGTACGGGCGTGCGCCCTCGGATCCCGATTCGCCGGTCGATCGAACCTCGGCGATGATCCAGTCGTGTCCGTCAACCGAAATCGGGGCGAGCGCGACGTCGACGGAGATCTCACTTCCGTCGTGGTGCGCCAACACGAAACTGAACGGTCCGTTCATCTCGCGGGTCGTCGGGCGTTCGCTGTACTTGGCGCGATCGGTCTCGTGCATCGGTCGGAGACGCTCGGGGATCAGAACCTCAATCTCGTGACCCACCAAGTCGGCGGCGCTAAAGCCCGAAAGCGTCAGCAGGTGATGGTTGATGTGGCGGATCCTTCCGTAGTGATCGACAATGACGATGCCGTCAGGCAGCATCTCGAGGAGGTTTCGCCAAGAAAGCGGATGAGCCTCGGGCGTACTGGACGCGTCAGATTTATTGATCAATGTTGACCAACCTTCACTTGAAGTCAAGTATGGCCATCCAGTGAAGGTTCCATGCAGTGTCGAAAGTCCCCTGCACGGGCACCATCCAACTGGAAATCTCTCCAAAGAAGGGTTGTCATTACTACGTGCGACGTAGTAATGTCGAACGTATGCGGAGGCGGTCACCATCCATGGCAGGTAGTTTGGGCCGAAACAACGAGCCGGTCGTCCTGATTCTCACAAGTCTCGCGTCAGGCTCGAAACACGGTTACGCCTTGAGCAAAGACATCGAAGATTTCGCCGAGGTCGTCCTGGGACCGGGGACACTGTACGGAGCGATCGCGCGCCTCGAGGAGCGTGGTCTGATCGAACCGACGCCGAGTGACGATCGCCGTCAGCCCTACCGCATTACCTCGAGCGGTCGTGAGGCGCTGGCTGGTGCGGTGCGAGAGATGCGTGGCTTGGCTGACGAGGGAGCGCGTCGGCTCGGTCTCGACGAGTTGGCGAGGGGACGCACTCATCGCCCCACGATTCTCGGATCGCCGTCATGAACCGATCGCGAGGATTTGATCGCCTGCTGCGTTGGTACCCCCCGCAGTGGCGTGATCACTACGGCCGGGAGATGGTCGCTCTTCTGGAGGACACCTTCGGGTCGCGACGGGTTCCCTGGCGGGTTCGCGTATCGCTCATGAGAAACGGTTCTCTCGAGCGGGTGCGCGGCGTCGGTTGGGCCGGTGACATCGTCAGTTCGCACGAGCGCATGAAGGCGGGGTCGACGTTGATCGTCTGCTGCTGGTCGCTCTTCGTGGTGGCCGGAGCGATTTTCGCCAAGTTCTCAGAGCACTGGGGCGTGGCGACGCCGGTGGTCGGCCGACATCTCGCGAGTGTGGGCTACGACACGGTCCAGTGGTCGGGAGAGGCGAGCGTTGGAATCGTAGTGGTAGCAGCACTGCTCGTCGTGCCAACTTTCGCGAGATTTTTGCGCGGCGGCGGATGGTCGGTCATACGCCATTCCTTCGTGCGCACGACGTCGTTCGGACTGTTCATGGCGGCCGCGACGACTGGACTCGCGCTGTGGGCACACCATCTGAGTTCACCGCAGCGAAACGGCGGACTCGGGGTCTACGGTGTGGCGTTCCTGTTATGGGGAGTTGGCGTCGTGATCCTCCTTGGCTCGAGCACCGCCACGATGGTCGCGGCGACGCGCTCCCTCCCTTTGCCGCGGCGTATCACCCGTGCCGAAGCCGGACTCGCGATGGCTCTCGTTCTCTCCATGGTCATTGACGCCGCGGGCGTCGTGACGTGGTGGGTCGCTGAAGCCCGGTACGCACCCACCGCCTTAGGAGGGCACGGCGCCGGCGCGTTTCTCGGGATGCCGGACGTGCTGCCTCCGGCGTTACTCGTCGCAGGAATGCTGATGGTGTTCGGGCTCGTCGTCGCCGCTTCCGGCGTCCTTCGCGTGTCTCGGGCCTTCGCCGACCAGTAACGTCGCCGGTGTGGTGGCATCATCCACCTCGTTGTGCATCACGAATTGCCGGGACGGTGGAGAGTCGTGCGAAGACCCTTCGTCCGTTTACTGCGTCACTTCGAGCACGCTGGCGCAGTGGCTGCATTTCTTCGCCCCGAGGGGAAGCCCGCCCGAAAGACATTCAGGACAGCTCTTCGTCGCAATCGGCGCCCCGAATACGGTGGTTCCGCGCTTGGCCATGTACGCCCGGTACGGCACCACGAGAACGAAGTAGATCACCGCCATGAAGATGATGAAGTAGACGATTGCCGAGATGAAGGTACCGAGGGCGATGAATTGCCCGTTAATCGTCCAGCCGAGTCCAAGCGAGGAGGAGCCGCCACCTTCGGCGGCGTTGACCAGCGGGGTGATGATCGAATCGGTGAATGCCTTGATCAGCGTGCTGAAAGCCAGTGCCACCACCAATCCCACGGCGATGACGATCAACTCTCCTTGCATGAGGAAGGTCTTGAATCCCTTTATCATGACGTCTCCTTGTCCTTTGGCTCTTGGGTCGTTCCTCGTGAGCCTGTTTCCGCTTCAAGAGTATTCACGCCGACTCCGGCTCAGCGGCTTCCTTGCGAGAATTAGCGGGTAGCGGGCTTCGTCGCGAGCAGCGTGTAGAGAACGGGCAATGGATACGCCGCGTCGTGTTCGTCGCCGTGGACAGCGCCGAGACCCACGCGAAAACGGTACCGTCCGTCGGCCTCCGCCGCGGTCCCGTCCAGACCTCGCGGATCGAAGCTCATTGAGGTGTGCTCTTCGAGGTAGTCGAAGGTGAGCCCTGCGGCTTTCGCAGCCATGACGACTTCGGCGAGACCGTGGGCGTACTGCGTGACGGTCCACGACACGTCCGCGTCGCGATTGGCGTAGGAACCCGTTCCGCTGAAGGTGTGCACACCGTCAAAGTTGTAGGGGAAATCGACGACGAGCGGTGTCGAGCTCTCGATCATGGTGAGCAACGGATGCAGTTCGACCAACACCAGAGTGCCACCGGGTTTCAAGACCCGCCACACGCCGTGCATCCAGGCGTCGAGGTCGTCAATCCAGCACAAGACGCCGATCGAGGCGTACACGAGGTCGAAGCGGTCGTCGAGTTCTCGCGGAAGGGCTCTCGAATCCGCCTCGAGTGTCGCGACCTCGACGCCACAGCGTTCGGCCAAATCTCGAAGTCGAGTCAGGGCGGCGGGCGAGAAGTCCACGCCGGTGACGTTCGCCCCTTGGCGCGCCATGCTGATGGCGTCGCAACCGATGTGACACTGAAGGTGCAGGACGTCACGACCGTCGACGCCCGCGCCGGCTGTCGCTCGAACGAGGGCCGCCGCCTCTTCCTCACCCATCAGGGTGCCTCCGGCGACCAGCTTTTCGAGGTCGTAGTAGTGATCGACGCCCGTACCGTGGAGCACCGCGAGTTGCTCCCAATGGGCAAGGTTCGTACGGTCCATCGCCCAAGTCTAGGAAATGGACATCGACCTGGGAGGCGTGTCGAGATGCTTGGACGGTTGAAGCCCGAAACGCGTCGGAGCGAGCATCGGGGATCCCCAAGGCGCCACCGCTTGATTCGTGCCAGTGACTGCGATGATGGAGACATGGACTTCCTTGAGGCGCCGGCGAAAGCAGTGGCGCGACAATCGGGGCTGGCGTGACGTCGAAGCACGTGCACGCCGGTCCCGTTGAAGGCGACGGTCGACGGGTCGTCTTCGCGCTTGGCCTCATTGTGACTTTCCTCGTGGTCGAAGTCGTCGGCGCCGTCGTCGGAAGATCGCTCGCACTCTTCGCCGACGCGGGTCACATGCTGACCGACGTGGGCGCGCTGGCGATGAGCGCGTGGGCCATCCGTTTGGCCGAGCGACCGGCCTACGGACGTTGGACCTATGGACTGAGGAGAGCGGAGATACTCTCGGCCGCCGTCAACGGCGTGGTCCTCGTCGCAATGTGCCTTCTAATCGGCTTTGAATCGGTGCAGCGTCTCATCAGACCTCAGCACGTCACCGGGCAGCTCGTCCTGGCGGTGGCGCTAGTGGGCTGCGTGATCAACGTTGTCGCCGTGGGCGTTCTGGCTCGCACCGACCGGTCCAGCCTCAATCTGCGCAGCGTCTTCGTCCACGTCCTGACCGACATCTACGCCTTCGTCGGCACGGCCGTCGCCGGGTTGATCATCGTCCTCACTGGATGGCAGAGGGCTGACTCGATCGCTTCGTTGGCCGTGGTGGCACTCATGGCCTGGGCGGCGTGGGGCCTTCTCCGCGACGCCGGCCGCATCCTTCTCCAGGCGACCCCGGAAGAACTCGACCTCGACGATGTGCGTTCGCGACTACTCACGTTGTCGCACGTCATTGA
>DAIOEY010000098.1:0-6705 GCA_036745995.1 Acidimicrobiales bacterium
CGATCTGGAGGACGCGCTGGCGACCGGCAGGACCGTCACCGAGGCGCCCGAGAGCGACTAGATATTCAGGTCCGCGCTATCGACGCTGGATGGACTAGTCAACCTCGAACGGGATGCTCGACACTGGTCGGGATTCTTTGGTCTCGGACGTGTTGAGGTCTTCCTAAAGACTGGTGTCGGAGATCCAACGTCAACCCCCCCCCCGCCGAACGTTTGGATGGCGATCCGCACCAAAGGGGCAGCATTGCACTTCATTTCAGTCCTCATATTTCCGCAACCCCACGAGACGAGACCGACATAGAACGACACAATTCCTTGAGAACACAGGACGTACGCGACGAGACCGACACCACGCAACCATCGGAACGTTCCATTTAATGCCAACGTACCGGGATCGAGAACCGGGCAGCCCACTAGGAGTTTTGGAACATAGGCGGCTGATATTTGCTGCCAAAGCCTGAAAATTATCCCCAGGTGACGAAATTCAGTCACGCTTGCGAACGTTGTCTGGGAGTCTGAAGACGCAGGCCAGGCCTCATTTTGGGCCTCATATTTCCGTAACACTGAGAAACCAGACCGACGAGCGACAACACCGTCTTGGAAATGACATGGTCTCCCGCTTTCCCGGCGCGATTCACTTTTCATCCGTACCTTCATGGATACGTTGCGAGCGGCTAGGAGACTGCCAGAAGGCCCACAACGAAGACTCCGTATCCGGCAATGATGAGCCAGCCGGTGCGCCGACTCAGCCCCCGCTGCGCGAACGCCATGACCAAGACGAGGGTGGTAAGGGCCGCGTAACTCGCTGCGGCAAAGATGCCCGCACGCGACGGACTCGCCAGTCCAAGGATCGCTCCCGGGATGAGCAAGCCAGCCACCACATTCAGGTTATTGCTGCTCAGGGCGGTACTCAGGGCGGCGGCTCCTCGTCCCTTGGAAGCTAGGTGCACGGCCGCCACCGCGTTAGGCAGACTCGTGACCGCCGCCAGCACGACACCACCGATCACCGCGTCCGCGACATGGAAGTGATGGCCCAACTCCGACCCGCCTCGTTCCATGGCGATACTGGCAAAGACAACGACGACGAGGGCCCCGAAGGCCAATACTGCGTCGATGGGACGTCCCCTCGGGGGACGAATCGCCACCACGAGCTCCATCTCCTCTTCGCTGACCGCGGACGTGGTCCACTCAATCCAACGCCTCGGAAGAGGGAGCCGCCCCAGCGCGTCGCGACGAACTCCAAGGAGCAAGAAATAGGACACCAGGACGACGCCGGCCAAAACCAGTCCCACGATTATCGAGATGGTGCCCGTTGTCGTGGCGACACAGCAGGCGGCGATCCACATCGCGACGAATCCGCCGAGCACGACCACCCTTCGATGCAGCGTAATGAATCCCGAGACGACTGCACCGAGTCCTAGTAGTGCCGCCAGGTTGAAGACGTTCGAACCGATGACCACGCCTGCGCCGATTGTGCGTGGGTGTTGGGAGAGCGCAGAGATCGACGACGTGATTTCCGGGCTATCGGCCGCCAGCGCGGCGACGACGCCGAGCAGCGCCTCGGAGAGTCCCAGGGCGTTCTCCGACCCGCTCCAACCTCGTAACGAGCAACCAGCTGGTGGCGAGGCTGACCAATGCCCCAATAACGAAAGCAAGACCTGCAAGAGCCACGCCGCATCTCCTCGAACAGACAATCTGCCGACCAAGCTTCCCGGCTCTCCAAACCAAACGCGACCCGAAGCAGCTCGGTTCCGTTGGCGTCGAGCGGGACTGCCCTGCTCGTCTCAGGCGCGTCGGCCGCGCATTGATCCACTCAGAAGCTGCACTAACGGTGGAACGTCACTGAAAGGTCTTGTTGGCAATCGAGAGCTCAATCTTCGGGACCGTCGACGTGGGAGGACCATTGCGTTGCTACTGCCGGCGAGCACTGACGATCACCGAAGTGCGGAGGACTCGGAGGTCGGACGACAACACCTTTCCTGTGGCTCCTGCGGCTCCTCCAATACCTCAATCGCCGATTTCCGGACATCGCAGCGTGTGCGCTTCTTCACAGAAGAATTATGCCCCAGTCCACGAGTGCGATTCACGAGTGCGTTGATAACGCGAGTCGACCGAGAAGGTCCAGATCGTCCGAACCACCGAGCACCATCAGACGATCACCAGCTTTGATGATGGTCTCACCGTTCGGTCGAATGACGTCGCGCCGACGCTCGATGGCGGTGATCAGCACACCGCGCGGTATCGACGTCGAGCGCAGCGGCACGTCGACGAGCGGTGAATCGTTCGCCACCGTGAACTCTGAAATTCCAGTGGACCCGCCCAACTCAGAGGCTCGACGAAGATTGGCCTGCATCGTTCGGCGATAGTTGCGCACGATGTCCGTGATGGCGATCGTGCCGACGACCCGTCGCTCGTCGTCGATGACGGCCGCCCACGTTTGCGGCGTCGAGGTCAGGGTGTCGAGGACGACGTCCAGATGCACTGATTCGTGGATTGGTGCGAAGGTGGCGTCGACCAGGCCCTCGACGTCCAGCGCGCTGGCGTCGCCGGTACCCTTCTGAAGTGCCTGCAGTGTGACTACCCCGACGTAGTGACCCTGCGGATCGACCAACGGCGCGGCGCTGACCTCGCGTTCCTCCATCTGCGTGAGGAATGTTGAATTCTCGCCGGGCTCGACCAGCACGCATCGTGCCGGGGCCATGGCCTGGGAGGCGGTCACTATGGCGAGCAGCGGAAGACCGGTGAGGATACGGTGCGCGGGGGACTCGGCCCGGCTGCGCAACTGGCTGCGGTAGATGGTGTCGTCGTTGCGGCGCACGATCAGCGTCGCCAGGCCGACGGCCAGCATCGCCGGCACGATCAGCGAGAGCGTTCCCGTCATTTCAGCGACCATCAACATCACCGCGAGCGGGGCCCGCGAGATGCTCCCGAAGCAGGCCATCATCCCGACGATGACGTACGGGGCGGGGTCGTGGCCGAGGCTCGGCACGACCGGTTCGAGCAGGCGCCAGACGGCGGCCCCGACGAAGGCGCCGATCACCATGCCGGGGCCGAAGATACCGCCCGAGCCGCCCGAGCCAATGGAGAGCCCGGTCGTCGCGATGCGCGCGAAGGGCAAGATGAGCACGATCCAGAGCGGGATGTGCAGGAGCTGGGCTCCGAGGCCCGCTTGTATCCAGCCGTACCCGGTGCCGAGCACCTCGGGGATGGCGAGGCCGATGCAGCCGACGATCAGGCCACCGATGGCCGGGCGGATCCAGCGGGCAATGGTGAGCCGGCTGAAGAACGCGGCCATGCCGTAGAAGCTCTTGGCGTAGAGCAGGCCGACCAACCCGCCAATGACGCCGATGACGCCGAACCACCCCAACTGCACGGCACTCGTGAGCCGGTAGTTCCCGACGTAGCCGAAGAGCGGTCCGAACCCCTCGAAGGACCCCCACACCGCGTAACCCACGATCGACGCGATGAAAGAGGGCAGCAGGGCTTCGACCTCGAAGTCGTCGCGGTACAGGATCTCCGTGGCCAGCACCGCGCCCCCGAGTGGGGCCCCGAAGATCGCCCCGATGCCCGAGCCGATCCCGCTCGCGACGGTGATGCGCGCGTCCGAGGGACTGAGGTCGAGGAACCGGGCGAGGAACGAGCCGAACCCCGCGCTGATCTGGCCCGTCGGACCCTCGCGCCCGCCCGAGCCGCCCGATCCAATAGTGAGCGCCGAGGCCACGATCTTCACAAAGACGGTGCGCAGCCGCACGCCCCGGGGGTTGTGGTGCACCGCGGCGATCGCCGCGTCGGTGCCGTGCCCCTCGGCCTCGGGCGCCAAGGCGAAGACCAGGACCGCTCCGGCCAGCGCGCCCGCGCACGCGACGAGCGGTATGGCCCATGGTCGAGCGAAGTAGGAGGACGCCACCGCCCCGCCCTCGCTCGCGGGCAGCGGAACCCTGTAGCCCGCGAGCACCTGAAGAAAGACGTACGTGGCGAGGCGCAGTGCCTCGTAGAAGACGACGGCGCCGAGTCCCGCGATGATGCCGACGACGGTACCCAGCACGAGCCACTTCTGGGTGTAGGTCGCCGACGCGAGCCACCGGCCGATGCGCACCTGCGCCGAGCGCATTCCCCGCTGCCACCGACGTGTTCCGACCAAGTTGCTACGGGGCATCTAGAGGGCCCACCCGGTTGACCAGTCCTGCTCGGGGACCTCCCCCGCCGCCGCCGCGAACTGGCTCAGGGCCTGTACGAGAACGGTCTGCTCCTCGGGGGCGATCGTGCTGAGGATCGCCTCGATCTCGCGACGGCGTCGATCCGTGACGGCGCTAACCAGCTTCAGACCCTTCTTCGTCAGCGCGAGGCGGACCTGGCGCCGGTCGTCCTGTTCCGACTGACGAACGATCAGCTTCTTCTTCACGAGACGGTCGCACATTCGCGTCGCGGTAGCGGGCGTCACCGCGACCGCCTCGGCCAACCCGACCAGATTCTGTGCTCCACGCGACGCGAGCACGACGAGGGTCCGGTACTGGGTGAGCGTGACCTCCTCGGCAATGTCGGACAGCGACCGAGCGGCGACCGCGACGAGGACCCGGCTGGCCGACAGGACCGCGTCGACCACCGAGTCGGGCGATTCGTGGACAAATTTGTTCATACACTAATTATTGCATAGACTAAGGACATCACGTACCCTCCGTCCTTGGACCACGATCTTGCAGGCCGATGAACAGCCGTAGTCCCGCCGCGAGGCGAGTGACCGTGAGGAGACGTAGCGTCGGAATCATCAGGCGTGTGCCCTACCAAGGAGTGCGACGTGTCGAGTGCGAAGTCTGACGGCCCCCCGTCCGAGGATCCTGGCGCGAAGCCCGGATCAAAGTCCCACACGAACGACGACCTAAAGACGCTGCCCCTCGCCGAGGTGGAGAAGCGCCTCACGTCCTCGCCGAAGGGTCTCACCCGCGCCGAGGCGACCACGCGCCTGGAACAGTACGGCCCGAACGAGATCGAAGCGAAGAAGGTCAACCAGTTCCTGAAGTTCCTCAGCTACTTCTGGGGGCCCATCCCCTGGATGATCGAGGCCGCCGTGATCCTGTCGGCCGTGCTGGGCCACTGGCCCGATTTCGCCATCATCCTCATCCTGCTCCTCGCCAACGCCGGCATCGGGTTCTGGGAAGAGCACCAGGCCGGCAAGGCCATCGACGCCCTGAAGGCCGAGCTCGCCATCAAGGCCCGGGTGCTGCGCGACGGCCAGTGGACCAACCCGCCGGCGCGAGAGCTCGTCCCGGGCGATGTCATCCGACTGCGCTTGGGCGACATCGTTCCCGCCGACGCCCGTCTGCTCGAGGGAGACCCGGTCGAGGTCGACCAGTCCGCGCTGACCGGCGAGTCCCTGCCCGCGACGTGCGCTCCGGGCGACGCGGTGTTCTCCGCGTCCATCATCCGCCAGGGCGAGATCGGTGCCCTCGTCTACGCCACGGGCGCGAACACGTACTTCGGCAAGACCGCGGAACTCGTCCAGGACAGCCAGACCGTCAGCCACTTCCAGCGCGCCGTGCTGAAGATCGGCACGTACCTGATCATCCTGGCCCTGGCGATGGTGGGCCTGATCATCCTTGTCTCGACCGTCCGCGGCGACCCGTTCTTCACCACGCTGCAGTTCGCCCTCGTGCTCACCGTGGCCGCGATTCCCGTCGCCATGCCGACGGTGCTGTCGGTGACGATGGCCGTCGGCGCTCGGCTACTCGCGAAGAAGAAGGCCATCGTCAGCAGGCTCGTCGCGATTGAGGAACTCGCCGGGGTGGACGTGCTCTGCACGGACAAGACCGGGACCCTGACCCAGAACAAGTTGACGCTCGGCGACCCCTTCGCCGTGGAGGGGGTTTCGACCGATGACGTCATCTTGGCCGCGGCGCTGGCGTCGCGCGCTGACGACAACGACACCATCGACCTGGCGGTGCTCGGTGGCTTGGCGAGCGACCGGGCACTGCGTGGGTACCACGTGGAGCACTTCCAGCCGTTCGAGGCGGTCGGCAAGCGCACCGAGGCGACGGTAAAGGGCACGAACGGCTCCTCGTTCAAGGTGACCAAGGGTGCGCCCCAGGTAATCCTCGAACTCTCGGCCAACACCAAGCAGGTAAAGGCGAGCGTCGACCAGGCGGTCAACGACTTCGCCGCGCGGGGGTTCCGCTCCCTGGGCGTCGCGCGCGCCGAAGGAAGCGGCGCCTGGCGGTTCCTCGGCGTGCTGCCCCTGTTCGATCCGCCGCGCGTCGACGCCAAGGCGACCATCGCCACCGCGCGCCAGATGGGCGTCGAGGTCAAGATGGTCACCGGCGACGCGCTCGCCATTGCGTCCGAGACCGCCAGGACCCTCGGGATGGGCACGGACATCCTTGACGCCGCGAGCCTGGGCGACACCACGCGCACCGAGACCGCCGCCATGTCCAGGACCATTGAGGGCGCTGACGGCTACGCCCAGGTGTTCCCCGAGCACAAGTACCACATCGTGGACGTCCTCCAGCGGCGTGGTCACATCGTCGGCATGACCGGCGACGGCGTGAACGACGCCCCCGCGCTCAAGAAGGCCGACTGCGGGATCGCCGTGTCGAGTGCGACCGACGCGGCGCGCGCGGCGGCGTCAATCGTGCTCACCACGCCGGGCCTGTCGGTGATCATCGACGCGATCAAGGAGAGCCGCAAGATCTTCCAGCGGATGAACAGCTACGC
>DAIOEY010000099.1:0-3412 GCA_036745995.1 Acidimicrobiales bacterium
GAAGGCAACGTCACGCCCGCCGCCGAGTTCAACGTCTGGGCCGACCCCGAGGCCGCGCGGCGAGTGTTCGCTGCCGCGTGGCCCCTCACCATCATGCCCCTCGACCTGACCCATCAGGCCACCCTCGATGACGATGACGTGACGTTTCTCCGCAGTCTCGGCACGGAGGTCGGTCGGCGCTGCGCGGACATGCTCGAGCCGTACGCCGCGTTCCACGACGCGTGGTACGGCAACCGTGACGTCATCATGCACGACGCCATGGCGGTCTACGAGTTGATCGATCCGGCCGCGATCACCAAGCAGGGCGTGCGGGTCAGCGTCGAGGTCGGTGGCGACCACTCACGAGGTGCCACGTGGTTCGATCGTCGTCGGGTCCACGCCGACAGCACCACGCGCGTCGGTCTCGACGTCGACAACACCGCGTTCGTCGCGATGTTGAAGAAACGTCTCGCGACGTATCGCTAATGCTGTGAGGGGTCTCGGGTCTAGTAGCGGTAGGTGTCGGGCTTGAAGGGTCCGTCGACCGCGACGCCGATGTAGTCGGCCTGTTGCTTCGTGAGTCGCGTGAGCTTCACGCCGAGGGCGTCGAGGTGCAAGCGCGCCACCTTCTCGTCGAGGTGCTTGGGAAGGACGTAAACCTTCTTCTCGTACTTCGCGTGGTTCGCGAACAGTTCCATCTGCGCCATGGTCTGGTTGGTGAAGGAGTTGCTCATCACGAAGCTGGGGTGACCGGTCGCGTTACCGAGGTTCAAGAGACGACCCTCGGACAGCAGGATGATGGCGCGGTCGTTGGGCAGGATCCACTTGTCGACCTGCGGTTTGATGGTCTCGCGACGCACGCCGGGCAGGTTGGTCAGTCCGGCGATGTCGATCTCGTTGTCGAAGTGACCGATGTTGCCCAGTATGGCCTGGTGCTTCATCGTCATGATGTGGTCGATGGTGACGATGTCCTTGTTGCCGGTCGCCGTGATGATGATGTCGGCGTAGGGGAGTGCCTCTTCGAGCGTCGTCACCTGGAAGCCGTCCATCGCCGCCTGCAGGGCACAGATCGGATCGATCTCGGTGATGATGACACGCGCTCCCTGGCCGCGCAGGGATTCGGCCGAGCCCTTGCCGACGTCGCCGTACCCGCACACGACCGCGACCTTGCCACCGATCAACGTGTCGGTCGCACGGTTGATGCCATCGATCAGCGAGTGCCGGCACCCGTACTTGTTGTCGAACTTCGACTTGGTGACGGCGTCGTTGACGTTGATCGCGGGAAAGAGCAGCACGCCGTCGCGCGCCATCTCGTACAGGCGGTGCACGCCGGTCGTCGTCTCCTCGGAGACGCCGACGATCGAGCGCGCCATGGGCTCGAAGATCCGCTCACCGCTCGAGATGATCTTGTCGAGTAACTGCAGGATCACGCGGTACTCGTCAGAGCTCGCGCTCTCGGGGGCCGGAACGAATCCGGCGCGCTCGAACTCGAGTCCCTTGTGCACGAGTAGCGTCGCGTCGCCACCGTCGTCGAGGATCATCGTCGGTCCGTCGTGGCCCGGCCAGCGCAGCAGTTGCTCGGTGCACCACCAGTACTCTTCGAGGGTCTCGCCCTTCCAGGCGAAGACCGGCACCCCCCGCAGGTCGTCGGTGGTTCCCAGAGGACCCACGACGGCCGCCGCCGCGGCGTGGTCTTGCGTGGAGAAGATATTGCAACTCACCCAGCGCACGTCGGCGCCGAGCGCGACCAGCGTCTCGATCAGCACCGCGGTCTGGATGGTCATGTGCAGTGAGCCCGCGATGCGCGCACCCTGCAACGGCTTGGTGTGTCCGAATTCGTCGCGCATCGCCATGAGCCCGGGCATCTCGTGTTCGGCGAGGGTCATCTCCGCGCGCCCGTAGGCGGCGAGGGAGAGGTCGGCAACTTTGTAGTCAAATACGGCAGAGGTCATGATGCTCCTAAGGGATAGTGGTCGTCTCCAGGCGCCGACCTCTGTCGATAACGCCTGAGCAAATCGTAGTGGTTCAGGCGTTGACGCGGAACTCCACCACGTCGCCGTCACGCATGACGTAGTCCTTGCCCTCGATGCGAGCCTTGCCGGCGGCGCGTACGGCGACCATCGTCCCGGCTTCCATCAGATCGCTGAAGGCCACGACCTCGGCCTTGATGAAGTGCTTTTGAAAGTCGGTGTGAATGACGCCGGCGGCCTCGGGCGCGAGCGCACCTTGACGGATGGTCCAGGCGCGGGTCTCTTTGGGCCCGGCCGTCAGGAACGTCTGTAGCCCCAGCGCCCGAAAACCCACCCGTGAGAGTTGGGCGAGGCCCGATTCCGGCTGGCCGAAGGACTGGAGGAGCTCCAACGCCTCCTCTTCGTCGAGTCCCGCGAGTTCCGCCTCGACCTTGGCGCAGAGAACGACGCACGGCGCGGGAGCGACGGACGCCTCGAGTTCGCCGCGGCGGGCCTCGTCGCTGATGGTCGCTTCGTCGACATTGAAGACGTAGATGAAGGGCTTATCGGTCAGGAGATGGAGTTCAAAGAGGGCGTCATGATCGAGTTCCTTCGCGCTCACCTTGGAGATCACGCGGCCGGCGTTGAGGGCGTCGCGAGCCTTTTGGTACTGGACCAAACGCACGGCCGCGTCGCCGCCTCGCTTGGCCTCACGCTCCAGACGACCGATGGCCTTGTCAACGGTCTGTAGGTCCGCAAGAATCAGCTCGGTCTCGATGGTGGCGACGTCGCTGTCGGGGTCGATGCGGCCGTCGACGTGTACGACGTCGTCATCTTCGAACACGCGAACGACCTCGCAGATCGCGTCGGACTCGCGAATCGCCGCAAGGAACTGGTTGCCGAGCCCTTCGCCCACCGAAGCGCCGCGCACGATGCCCGCGATGTCGACGAAGGTGACCGACGCGGGCAGAATCCGCTCCGATGCAAAGACCTTGGCCAACTTTGCGAGGCGGGCGTCGGGGACCGAGACGACGCCGATGTTCGGCTCGATGGTGGCGAACGGATAGTTGGCGGCCAGGACGTTGTTGTTGGTGAGCGCGTTGAAGAGTGTTGACTTTCCCACGTTGGGCAGTCCCACGATGCCGATAGAGAGGGCCATAGAGGACTTGAGGTTACCCCACTGTTTGCGGGCACGATATTTCGACGACTACTAGTTGCTTCTTACACGAATCTCACTTGCGGGCGATAAAACGTATCCAGCAGCGAAGTGACGAAGGAGGCAGTATGTACCGAGGACGACGAGCAATGATTTCCTGGACGATGACCACGATGTTGACGGTCGCGTCGGCATTGGGTGTGGTGGCCGTGAGCCACGCGATCCTTGCGCCCGCCGCAGTCTCCGCGAGCCCCGCCACGACCGTGGCGTCAACGACAACGCACAAGGTCGTGTACACGACCTACCGCGGCGACGACGGATCCACCGG
>DAIOEY010000099.1:3512-4980 GCA_036745995.1 Acidimicrobiales bacterium
CGCATTTCCTTGGTTACATTTGGAGCGAACGGCTCGCCGAGGAGGTGTTGTGGACCACGTTCGCTCCATCGTTTCGTGGATCATGACCAGTGTGTTGACCCTTGGAGTGGCCGCTGGAGTGGTGCTCGTGGATCGAAGACCGCAGGCCCCGACCACGTTCGTCGCGAGCGAGACGACCGTGCCTCATAGCACGGTGGTCCATCGGGCCGCTCACCGCAGAGCTGCAGTTTCGCACCAGAGCGCGGCGCTCACCGTGAAGCTGAAGAGGACCGTCCACGCGAAGTTCACCGGAACGCAGGTGACGACCACGACAGTCGCGCCCACGACGACGGTTCCCCCGACTACCACCACGGTCGCGCCAACGACGACGACGGTCCTACCGGTTATCAACGTCACTACGACGACCGTTCATCACGGTGGCGACGACGGCGGCGGTGGAGGCGGTGGAGGAGCTGGAGGTGGTGGAGTTGGCGGTTCGACGTCCACCACAATCGACAACTAGCCCCATTTCAGCTCGCTCGTCTCACCGACGTTGGTCTTCGATCGGCGATCCGCCGCGAGGCTGTTTTCGCGTTGTCACGACACGGTGTGCCGCGTTGATTGTGTAATGTCACCCCATGACTCGAGAACCGACGATGCAAGACGTGGCACCGTTTCGCGAATGGGAGACGTGGTACCGCATCAGTGGCGATATCGAGTCGACGTTGACGCCGCTGGTCGTCGTCCACGGAGGTCCGGGCGCGACGAGTGACTACGTCCTGGCCCTCGCCGAGTTGTCGTCGAACGGCCGACCCGTGATCCACTACGACCAACTGGGGGGAGGTCGTTCGACGCACCTGCCCGACCACGGGGCTGACTTCTGGACGGTCGATCTCTTCCTCGACGAACTGGACAGCCTGCTCGCGTACCTCGAGATACGAGACCGATATTTTCTTCTCGGTCAGTCGTGGGGCGGCATGCTCGGTGCCGAGCACGCCATTCGACGACCGAAGGGGCTTCGAGCGCTCGTTCTCAGCAACGCGCTCCCGTCGTCGGCGCTCTGGTCGAGTGAGGCGGAGCGACTTCGTGGTGAGTTGCCCACGGAGGTCGAGGAGACCCTGCGTCGCCACGAGGCAGCGGGCATGCTCAGTGATCCCGAGTACGTCACCGCGTCCCAGACGTACTACGACGAGCACGTCTGTCGTGTAAAGCCAACGCCACCGGACTACGTGCGAACGATGGAGTACGTCGCGAAGGATCCGACGGTCTACAACACGATGTGGGGTCCCAATGAGTTCTTTTGCAACGGCACTTTGCAGGACTGGTCCGTGGTCGACCAGTTGCACCTGATCGCCGCGCCCACGCTGCTCGTGTCGGGTCGATTCGATGAATCGACGCCCGCGGTGAACCAGCCCTTCTTCGACAACATTCCAAACGTTCGCTGGGAGATCCTCGAGCACTCGAGTCACATGCCGTTCTTCGAAGAGCC